>CALPIR020000006.1 GCA_943323675.2 Chitinophaga pinensis
AGCTATAATGTGCAGTGCTTTCAAGTATTTAATTGGTTTTTTATTGGGGTGAAATTAATAGAAATATGTGTAATTGTAATGTATAACCTAAATGGCTCGCATTCATCGCCTAAAAAAGCGGTCACTAAATCGTTGTAAGTTTATTGACAAAACTAAAAAACGAATTAAAATCAGGAATGATGACCGCAGTAAGAATTTCCGTTCCAAAAAATACCGTGAAATTTTGTTTTTTATGTTGATAATAGGGAAAAAAAATGTGGTGTTTCACGCCCAATAAATAACATAAGTAATTGGTAAACATAGTATAAAAAATATCCACACCTATGTGGATACAATAAAGTAAGGTTGTATATATGTTGATGTCGTGAAACATTTTATTTGATACATCAGGTTAGAACAAATTATGCAGTTAACATACTTAGGTCATTCATGTTTCCAGATAGAGATGAGCGGTAAGCTTATCATATTTGATCCATTTATAAGGGGAAATGAATTGGCTTCTAAAATAGTATTTTCAGCACTTAAAGCTGATTATATTATGGTATCGCATGGGCATGAAGACCATACCGCAGATTTAATTGATTTAGCCAATCAAACTGGTGCAATCGTAGTTGCAAATTGGGAAATTCATGCATGGTTAAACAAGCAAGGCATTACCAAAACACATCCGATGAACATTGGTGGTAAATGGACTTTTGATTTTGGAACTGTGCAAATGGTTTATGCTGCTCATTCAAGTTCATTGCCTGACGGTAGCTATGGAGGCACAGCTGTTGGATTTGTGCTATCAAACGAAGCCAACAATGAAGCCATTTATTTCGCGGGTGATACTGGATTGTATAGCGATATGAGCTATATAGGCGAACAGTACCGCATAAATTTAGCAGTTTTACCAATAGGTGATAATTTCACCATGGGGTATGTAGATGCGAACAGGGCTGCAGATATGTTGGGTTGCGAAAAAGTAGTAGCTATGCATTTTGATACATTTAACCTGATTAAAGTTGATCACGAAAAGGCTAAAAACTATTTTGAAAAGCACGAAAAAACATTAATTATTCCAGCTGTAGGCAGCAGTATAATCATTTAATTATTTAACAAACGACTATCATAATCATGGGAAAAATAATATCAGTAGTAAATCAAAAAGGTGGTGTAGGTAAAACTACAACTGCCGTTAATTTGGCCGCAAGTTTAGCCGTGTTAGAATACAAAACATTAGTGGTTGATGCGGATCCTCAAGCAAACACAACCTCTCACTTAGGTTTCGATCCTAAAAATGTTGAGTTGGGTTTGTATGAGGTAATGATTAACGATATATCAGCTCGCGAAGCCATTATAAAAACTGAAGTTGACTTTTTAGATTTACTTCCATCTAATATTGACTTAGTAGGTGCCGAAATTGAATTGATTAATGTGCCTAATCGTGAGCGTGTTTTACGTCATGCTTTAAGTCCTATTAAAAAAGATTACGATTTTATTATTGTTGATTGTTCACCATCATTGGGTATTATTACCACTAACTCACTTACAGCAAGCGATAGTGTAATTATTCCAGTGCAGTGCGAATATTTTGCTTTGGAAGGTTTGGGCAAATTATTGAACACTATAAAAATTGTTCAAAGCAGTATTAATCCCGAACTGCAAATAGAAGGTTTGTTATTAACCATGTACGATATGCGCTTACGACTAAGTAACCAAGTTGTTGAAGAAGTGAAAATGCACTTCCAACAAATGGTGTTTGATACCATTATACAGCGTAATACTCGTTTAAGTGAAGCTCCTAGTTTTGGGAAGCCAGTTATTGCTTACGATGCTGAGTGTAAGGGTACAATCAACTACTTAAATTTAGCCAAAGAGTTGTTGCAAAAAAATGGTTTAACTAAAATGAACATGTTTGAGTCTAGCACACTCAATTAATTGTTTACTCACAAAAATATAAAGAACATTAACTTATGAGTCAACCTAAAAAAAGTGGACTAGGTCGTGGATTAAGCGCATTACTTTCTGATGCCAGCACGGATATTACCAATACAGCAACAGAAGCAAGACCTGCTAATTCAATCAGTGAAATATCAATAAGCCAAATACAAGCTAACCCATTCCAACCTCGTACAGAGTTTGAAGAAGTGGCTTTAGCAGAATTAGCAGAGTCGATTAAAATACATGGTGTTATTCAGCCCATTACAGTTCGTAAAATGGGTTACGATAGCTACCAAATTATTTCTGGTGAACGCAGAACACGTGCCAGTATTTTGGCAGGATTATCTAGGATTCCTGCATACATACGTGTAGCCAACGACCAAGAAATGCTAGAAATGGCATTGATAGAAAATATACAACGTGAAGAGTTAAACCCCATTGAAATTGGATTAAGCTACAAGCGTTTAATGGAAGAATGCAGTTTAAAACAAGATGAAGTAGGAGATAGGGTTGGTAAAAACAGAAGCACTGTTACTAATTATTTACGTTTATTAAAATTACCCGATTCTGTTCAGCTGGCTCTTAAAGAAGGCAAAATCACTATGGGCCACGCGCGTGCGATTATTAACGTTGACGATCCCAAAAAGCAGGAGTGGATGTTGGAGCAAATGTTGGCCAACGAATTAAGCGTGCGTAGTGTAGAGAACTTGGTACGTGAAGAGAACAACAAGCCTAACGATACAAAAGCAAATAAACCTGCTGCTAAACCTAATAAATCTGAAACATTGGTGGAGTATCAAAAAAGTTTAAGTGATATGTTTAATACCAAAATTAGCATCAAAGCTGATGATAAAGGACGTGGAAATATTAAAATTCCATTCCGCTCGCAAGCTGAATTACAACGTATTTTAGACTTGATGCAATTAGACGAAAACTAATTGGTTTGAACTGTAATTATAAAACGTCAAACGCATTGCGCGTTTGGCGTTTTTTGTTTTCTTTAGTTCAGATACTGCGTTATAAAGGTGGAAGTGTTTTACCTCAGCGTTCTTCAAGATTTTCAAATACTTTGGTTGATGAATATTTAAATAGGCTGATTACGTCCCTTTGGGATTTAATTCTTTTGCAGGCAGCCACTATACCCTTCATATCTTTTATGCCAACTTTGGCTATTACTCTAAACAGATTCTGCTTTGGTTAATGTACCAATAGTCAAGTACCTTTTGGTACATTTAATAATCCACCCTAATTTGTTTACATTTGCCATCGTTAAAAATGAATAGTAAGTACTTTTTAGTTGTTGCAACGATTTTGCTGTTGTTTGTAAGCACAATAGCGCTAGCTCAGGGGCCTATCAATGATAGTTTAACATCAAATCCTGCTAGCTTTAGTAACGATACATCATATAGAAGTATCAAGCGTAATTCAGCTGCCAAAAATGATACTTCCACTTTTGTAAAACACTCACCTAAAAAAGCAACTCTGTTATCAGCTTTTTTGCCGGGTGCTGGACAAGCATACAATAAAAAGTACTGGAAAATGCCTATTGTTTATGCCGCAGGTGGAACAGCAGTTTATGGAATTATCTTTTACACAAAACAATACAATGATTTTAAATCGGCATACTCCGAGCGTTTAACAATAGGCAATAATGTAGCTAGTTACTACAATCAATTTCAAACCCCAACCTTAAAAAGTTACCGCGATTATTACCGTTATTATCGCGATTTATCCTATATAGGATTGGGGGCTGTTTACATTTTGCAAATTATTGATGCCACAGTTGATGCTCATTTTTTTGATTTTAAAATTACCGATGATTTGTCTTTAAACGTGCAACCTACCTATCAATTTGTGGGCTCAATACCAAGTTCTCAACTTTTATTTACGTTTAAGTTTTAAAAAAATGCGGAGAATGTGTATTTTTACTACGAATTTTAATCCGCATAAACATTAATCCTCACAACCAACTCCAACTCAATAACAATATTATCAGATGAAAATTGCATTATTAGGTTACGGCAAAATGGGTAAAGCAGTTGAAAAAATTGCACTTGCTAAAGGTCACGAAATTGTATACAAAGTTAGCTTGGAAAACTCCTTCGATTTTATGCCAATTAGCTTGCAAAATGTTGATGTTGCAATAGACTTTAGTATGCCAGATGCTGCAGTAGAAAACATCAATAAATGTTTTGAAGCAAAAGTTCCTTTAGTTATTGGCACAACGGGTTGGTATGATCAGTTTGATGCGATTAAAAGCCGCTGTTTATCTGAAGAACAAAGCATGGTTTACAGCACTAACTTTAGTGTTGGTGTAAATATCTTCTTTAAATTAAATAAATTGTTGGCAAAAATGATGGCCGAACAAGAAGATTATGATGTAATGATTGAGGAAATTCATCATACCGAGAAAAAAGACCATCCAAGTGGTACGGCTTTAACTTTGGTTAATCAAATATTAGCAGAAAGTAAACTTAAAGACAGTTATAAAGGCCGATTAATTTATAATGAAAACACGCCTTCACAAAGTTTAAAACCTAACGAATTGCTTATTGAATCAAAACGTGTTGCCGATGTGACAGGCGATCATTTTGTGAAATATGAATCTGTTATCGATGGCATAGAAATTCGCCATGTTGCTAAATCTCGTTATGGTTTTGCAAAAGGCGCATTGCTTGCAGCAGAATGGTTAATGGGTAAAAAAGGTATTTATACTATGGAAGATATTTTAAATCTTTAATTGCCCTTCTATAATTAATTTAATCCGTTTAACAATATATAAACAGACAATGAAGGTTTGCTCGTTATTTAAACATGTAAGTCATTCATCACATTAATCAAATAAAAAAACATGTACAATAAATTTTTTGCCATGCTTAATAAGCGCGAACAATATAGTTTTTGGCTAATGAGTGGCATCAACTTGTTCTTCTTTATTATCATGAGCTTTGTATCGGGCTCATCTTTTGTAACCAATATTCTGTTTTTTATATTGATACAATCAGCCATAATTGGCTACTACATTTTTGTTAATCGTTTTAAACGTAAAACCAAATCACGTGAGTGGATTGATGCTATAGCATTTGCAGTAGTTGCTGCTACTTTAATTCGTACATTTTTTATTGAAGCATATACCATACCTACCTCATCAATGGAAAAATCGTTACTAGTTGGCGATTTTTTGTTTGTAAGTAAAGTAAACTATGGTGCTCGTGCACCTATTACACCTGTTAGTTTTCCATTTGCCCACAATACCATGCCTTTAGTGGGTGGGAACTCTTATATTGAGTGGCCAAATATGCCATACATGCGTTTGCCTGGTTTCCAAAAAATCAAAAATAATGATGTAGTGGTATTTAACTATCCGGCAGAAGACGGACGACCTTTAGACAAAAAAGAAAATTACATTAAACGTTGTTTAGGTATTGCAGGTGATAGCTTAGCCGTAATTAATCAACAAGTCTTTATTAATGGTGTAGCCGCGGAAAATCCGCCTAAAATGCAGTTTAAATATTACGTACAAACAGATGGTTCGTTTGATGAAAAGGTTGCTAAACGTAATGATATAACCGAGGGAGGTCGTGTAAGCGATCAAGGTGATTTTGAATTGTTGTTAACTAAAAATGCTAAAGAAGATTTATTACAGCAAAGTTGGGTTAAAAAAGTAGAAAATACTTTACAAGCCAAAGGTGCAGGAGCTGCATACATCTTTCCGTTTAAGGAAAATTGGGGTTGGAACGTAGATAATTTTGGTGCCGTATACATACCCAAAGAAGGTGATGTCATTAAACTAGATACCGTATCTTATTTCATTTATGAGCGTGCTATTAAGATTTATGAAAATAACCCAACGCTAGACATGAAAGACAATAAAGTATACTTAGAGGGGAAAGAAATTACATCATATACTTTTAAACAAAACTATTATTTTATGATGGGTGATAACCGCCACAACTCAGCGGATTCGCGCTTTTGGGGTTTTGTACCCGAAGACCATATAGTGGGCAAGGCATTATTTACTTGGATGAGTTTAGACCCTAATGAAACCAATATTTTCAAGAAAATTCGTTGGAACAGAATTTTTAGAGGGATTAATTAATTACTTCGATTTGATATTAAAAAGCCGCTTTCAATAACTTGTGAGCGGCTTTTTTGTGTTATGCAATTTTTAAAGTTTCTAATTGCTTCAGCAATATTTCGCTCACTTTAATTTCTCCTGTGGTAAGTTTGTTAAAGTTGGTAATGGGTGCCTGCAAATGGTGTTGTAATGGAGCCAAATCAATAGTGCTAAATAATCCGCTTGCATTTACCAATGCTTGTGCAACATTGTATTGCGGTAACATTTTTCCGTCATCAATCTTAATACATACGCCAAGTTTTTGCTCGGTAAATGTCATGCAAAAAATACCCTCGGCACCTGTTTTGCCTATAATTTCAGGAGCAGTAATTTGCATCATGTCGGTGCAATATCTTTTACTTCCTGCCACCATAAAAGGAAATTCACTAACTGCTTTAACTACAATCTCACAAGCAGCTTTTATGGCATGAGGTAGATGGTTGTTGCTCGCCAAATTCTTATACGCTATAGCTTGATTTTTTATCGGCACACTAAAAATAGGTGCACTGCAACCATCTATGGCAGTATTCATTTGTTGTTCGGGATATTCATACATTAAGGCACAAACGTCTTTAATTGCTTTTTGCAATTGGTGGTTTGGGTTAATGTAATCTTCCGTTGGCCAATTCATCAATACACAAGTAGCTAACATGCCAGCATGTTTACCGCTGCAATTGTTATGAATATCATGCGGCTTTACATCAGCTTTTATTAATTCATTGGCATCTTTTTTACTACTTGGGTATTGTGGTCCACAGTTTAAGTTATTGGGACTTAATCCAATTTTTTGTAAAATTGAGTTTATCACACGCAAGTGTTCGCTTTCTGCATTGTGTGAGCCACACATTACGGCAATTTCTTCTAAAGTAAAGTTGAATTTTTCGATTCCACCATTAACTATAAGTGGAATTACCTGAAGCAGTTTCATCGCACTTCTTGGGTAACACAATTGTTCAGTATCACCCACGCTAAATACGATTTCGTTTTGTTGGTTAACAACACAAACAACACCTCTGTGAAAGCTTTCTAATAAACCACCTCTGTATACTTCAACTAAAATTGGATTCATAAATTTCAAATGTAAAATTATAAGGGATTTTAAATTACCCAAGTATTGTTCTAATGCTTAAAAATTGAGGTAATATTTCTATATCAAAACTATTGGCTTCCATGTATTCGCCATCTAAATGAGCTTTTAGTTTTTGAGTTGATTGTAAGGATATTTTTTTACACGTTTTGTACTTTAAAAACGAAAGGGGTTTATCTAAATGTTTACCGTTTTCAATTACTGGCAAATACTTTAATCGTTTTAAAAGGGGTAACTTATTAATTATGATTAACTCAAGCAAACCATCATTTACCTCAGCAAATGGCGCTACTTTAAAACCGCCCCCGTATGTTTTACCATTAGCAGCACTTAGCATAAATAAATTTGTCTCATGGCATTCCCCATCTAAAACAATTTTCACTTTAGTTTCTTTATAGAAAAGCAATAAACTGATAACGGTACTGTAGTATGCCGCCTTTCCATACAACAAATTTTTAGCCATTAACTTTTTAACTACCCAACCATCAAAGCCAATACCAACTCCGTTTATAAAAAGTTTTTTATTACAGATTCCTGCATCTATCTTTTGTGGTGTTGCAAATAATGCGGTTTCAAATTGATGTTGGATTGGGTGCTTACCAATTAGTAAGTTAGCAATATCATTACCTGTGCCACAACTAATGATACCAATTGGTATAGTAATATTTTTAAAATGATTGAGGGTGTAGTTAATTGTACCATCGCCTCCCATAATGACTAAATCTGTGAAATTATTTATATGTTGAGGCAGATTATTAGTAAAAAACTGATAAGTGAAACCATGCTGTTTAATGAAATTTTCAAATGAAGGTAAAAGCTTCAATGGTTTGCCTTTCCCCGATTGGGGATTACAAATAACAGCGATATTTCTAATACCAATCAATAGTTTTAAGAATTTAATTGACCTTTACCCTGACGTATTATATTAACTTCATCTTCGCTGCAATCAACAATGGTTGAAGGGATATTTCCCCCAGATCCACCATCAATTACACAATCAACTAGGTGTTCAAACTTTTCGTGAATTTCTTCAGGATTAGTCATGTATTCTAAAATTTCATCATCGTGATGAATTGTTGTTACCACCAATGGAATACCTAATTCTTTTATAATAGATTGTGCAATGGCATTATCTGGTACACGTATACCAATTGTTTTTTTTGTACCGCTAAAGTATTTGGTTACATTATTGTTTGCTTTTAAAATAAAAGTAAATGGCCCTGGTAAATTATTTTTAAGCAAGCGAAACACAGCCCTGTCAATAACGGCTGTATAATCAGATATGTTTGATAAATCAGAACAAATGAGGGAGAAGTTAACCTTTTCAGGTTTTTTACCTGATACACGCGCCATTCTTTCTATTGCCTTTTTGCTATCTAACCTGCAAGCCATGGCATAAATGGTATCTGTAGGTAAAATAATTACCCCATCTTTTTGCAATATATCCATCACCTTTCTTAGGTCACGCAGGTTTGGGTTTTGAGGATGTAATTCAACTAACATACTGCTAAGGTAACACATTGCTTGCAAAGCACTAAAAATGAACTTCTTTTTTAGCTTCCAAGTTGTAAAAAAATAAATTTATAAAACGGCTGTACTTATTATTTATATTACAATTACAGTAAATCGAATATTGATATTTACGATTTTGCAGATGCACATATATCTGGTATATTTTGGTAATAATATATTGAATATGAATTAAATACAAATCACATCAGATATTCAATAATATATCTCGCGTTATTATTTTATCAAGGCTAATCCTTCTAATGCTGATTTATCATTAGGGGAAATTAACAACACTTTTTTGAATAATAATTTCGCTTGAGGCAATTTACCCATGCGATAATTAGTCCATGCGTACATCAACAATCCATCATAATCAAAAGGGTAAAGATTTACTACCTTTTCAAATAAACTATAAGCTTGTGTATATTTTTTACGGTTGTAGTATATAACACCTAATTTATAATTAACACTGCTATTTTTAGGGTCAATTTTCAGTATTGCTTGATATTGTATTATTACATCATCCCATTTATTTAGTGCCGCTGCTGGGTATACATAACCCAAGCGTGGTTCAATGGCATAAGGCATTATTTGTATTGCCTTTCTATAAAAAATAATAGCATCATTATATGCACCAGCCATATATTTTAAATATCCCAAACGTAAATTTAATTCATAAGACTTTTCGCTGTATACCTGCATTAATGCTTGGGCAGCTTCATTGTAATTGGCGCTTTTCTCTGAAGCATAGCTTTTCTCGAATGCGGTTTGTAGGCTTATTTCTTGTGCAAATAGTGGACTAATTCCAATTGTTAATAAAATTACAGTTAAAAATTTCATGTGTTTTTCTTAAAATATGTTTTTTATTCCTATACCTATAATTGTGTATTGATAATTGGAGTTACTTATTGTTTCTATTTTATTTTCTAATTGAAATAGTCCAGTTATACGCATGTTTTTTGAAATATGTTGTGTTACGGATAAAGCATATTTATTACGTGTAATATCAAAAGAATTATGAAGCAAAAATGCATTCTGCTCGGTAAAGTTACGTGTATTGGCTTGTAAATAACTTAAATTTAAATTTAATGATTTAATTGGGGAGTAAGTAAGTCTATAGGAAGTAATGGTATGTGATTTTTCTGTAAGGTAGTTTGCATCTATATTAAGTATAATTTTTGTATTGTTTAATGGGTAGTATGTTATTCCTGAACTTATTTGAAGTTGATTTTTATAGTTTAAGTTAGATTTTATTACATCTACTCCAAACAAACAATTTCTGTATAGTTTACTTGTTCCTAAACCCAAAACGTATTGATCGCCTGATAAAATTTGATTGCCTGTTAAATCTGCAGGATAGTTGGTTAGATTATATTCTGCTAAATGCACTATTCCACTGATCTTCCATCCTTTTTTTAATGCAATTGCGCTGTTTAGGTAATATTGTATTTGCGCTATATCTCCATAAAAGCTTTTTTGTCTTAGATAAGTTATCCCATGGTAAGTAAGTATAAACTTTATAGGGAAAGTTGTACCAACAGAAACAAAGTTTAAATTATTATACAGGCTGGTATTGCTGCTAATTTTACTTCCAATATCAAAGTTTACAACATTGATTTTAACCTTATTCTGTTCACTTAATATTCCTTCCTTTAATAATTTGTATTGTATTTTAGTACCATGACTATATTGTTTTGTTGCCCAAAGGCAATAAGCTAATTTCAACAAAACCGAACTATCCGTTGGGTAATCTTGTAATGCATGTTGTAAATAGGTATGTTGTTTAAATGGTTTATTTAGAATATATGCAGCATCTGCAGCCATTTCATAGGCCTCATGGTAACCCATACCTATTTTGTGAATACTATCTGTAATCTGTATTACATTTTTCCAACTGCCATTATTGTATTCCTTCTTCAGCAGGCTATCAGCACCTGATATATAATACACCTGTGAGTTGGCACCAGCAAAAGCAAAACATAGTAAAAATAGAATGGTTAGTTTGTGCATGTTATTTTTTGTGCTGATTTATGGTTTGGGTTAATAACAATTTGCATGAGTTTACCATCTTGTATTACTAATTTATAATTACGCTCTTTGGTTTTTGATTTAAAGTTGTACGCTTCAATTTTACTCTCCATTTCTATATACGTAGGTGCTATCATGTCGTCTATTTGTTTAAAATTTACTTGATAACTTACCTTTTTAAATAGATAGAATGGAGCAATTATATCTTGAAACCACAATGAGATAGGGTGGTTAAATAATCCAATATCAATACTGTCTTTTATTGTTAGATCAGGATAGTAGCCCAAGAGGATTTTGTATGCTGCCAGATAAAAATCAAATAAAAGTGATTTTTTTGAACCATGGTAACTCGTAAAATAAAACGTTGTACCATTATTAACAAAATAAGCGTATGCCTTAGTTTGACGACAATACAAGTAAGTTTTATTCCATGAATCAACCATGCAATCCCAAGTTATGCTATCTTTATTTCCTGAATTAACGGCTGTTTCAAATGTGATTATTTGGCCAGGTGTAAAATGAAAAGCTTTACTTAATAAAGGAGTTTTTATTGGTTGATGAATTTGAGCCCCTTCTTCTGGTATTTCGTTTTCGTGAAATTGATATTTTTCGTTTACCCTGCTTATAAAATGGTTTATCTGATAACTTAAAGTTGCAGATCCAATAAAAGGAGTAGTTTGCATTTGGAAATGCAAATGTGGTTCTGGTGATCTGCCGGAGCTTCCGCAGTTTGCCAACATTTGTCCTGCCCTAACATAATCGTTTAACTGTACAAGTATAGAACTCGCTTTTAGGTGTGATAGTTTACTATATAAGCCTTCAGCATGTTTAATCACAATACTATTTCCCCAGTTTTCTATCAAATCAACATCTCCAATCTTGTTATCTTCTATACCATCAGCAATTTCTACTACATACCCATCTGCAGGCGCAAGTACTGGTAAATTATAGCAGTAAAAGTCTGTAACAGATGTGCCGAGTGATTTAAAAGTATGTTTAGTTTCATCCACTACTACAAAATCTATCGCCTCACTCCAATTTTCTTTATGTGTAATTTTACCATGATACCCTTGAGAAACAAACCATTCTCCAAAAAATGGTAATTGGATATTAATCCATTTACTGTTTTTGAAGCGTGTGACATTATTAGAATAATTGTACTTGTTTTTTTCGGGTGAAAAATGCTGAAAGGTTACAGGAATTAATCTATGCAGGTATGTTCTTTGACTTAATAACATCAGTACAATTAAAACTGTAATAACAAATGGAAACGAATACAATGGAAGTTGATATATAACAAGAATCCCATTCAATCCACTTATCAATATACCAATAATGGGCATTGATATGATGGCTAAAATAAATGAGGCACGTGAAGGTATGAGATAAAAACCTCCTAATGCTATCGCTGTAAGTATAAAGTTAAATCCGATGTAACTATAATAAAGTTGAGAGAATTCTCCCGACAAGCCAAAATAAAATAGGTATCCTATACTAAATCCGATGATGGAAAGTATGAATGCTATTCTCGACCAAATGATTAATCCAACTAAAATTAGGAAGCCGGCAATGATGTTGTATTGAAAGAATACTGCTGATAGTGATTTTAAATAGACGTCAATCACTTCAGGAAGTTGTATTTCCTCCATTTTATTCATGAAGTTTACTAAATGATCACCCCCTATTAAATACCAATCGTTGTACCTATAAATTCCACTTTCGCTAAGTGTGATGTTATTATATGTTCGGAGCCCAATAGTAATTAACCAAAGACTGAATAAAAAGGATAAACTTAATGAAGGTAATTGGTATTTGGCCAAAATTGTATTGAACCAAACAGCAATAATTACACTAAGTATTGCAGCAACCAATAACAGCATCATATATGATGGTGTAATTTGGTATTGTGCCCCTAAAACGAGCCCAATCATTAATGCATTATAACTATATACACCGTGGCCAATATGGGTCCTATTTAATCCAATCCAATATGAAAAAAACAAACCAGAAATGGTTGCTAAAGCCCCGCTAATTCCCATAATGGGATTAACAAATGAAGATAGCAATAGCAGCCACGCAAATGTTTTACTATCAGCGAAAAACAATTGCGAGTAACTATTTATAAATCCTTTTCCGAATAATTGAATGAGGCTTTTCAATCGTTATTATTTTAAAATTCCAGATGCAAGTTCATGCTTTTTTAAAAAATCTGGCATTACTTCACTCGATTCAATGTTTTCTATGGTTTCTTTATTACGGATTATGAGCGATTTGCCATCTATACCAATAATTACTACAGCAGGTCGCATGGCAATAAACTGCATCCATTGCGTCATGTTGTATGCACCAACTGTATGAACAACTACATGGTCTTCTTTTCTTAAAGGTGGCAGGGTAATGTGGCTTCTCACTACATCAATATTCATACACAATGGGCCATACATTACGGTGTCTTCTGTATAAGAACTAAATTCTTGCGCAGGACTAATTTTATGATCGTACCAAAAAGAGGTGAACAAAATGTTTACACCAAAATCCATAATAGTGGCTCTTCTACCATCGCTTAAGCGTTTGTTTGCAAGCACGCTTCCCAATAAATAACCTGCCTCATCAATAAGTGCCCTGCCTGTTTCTAAAATCAGAAGTGGTAAATCATTTTCGGTAAATCCTGCATTTAGTAAAGCGGTGGTGATAGATTCTGCAAATTGATCTATGGTAGGAGTGGTATCTGCACCCGGAAGAAACGAGCCTTTTAACGTATTTTTAGATGCAAATCCTCCACCCATGTCTATATAGTGAATCGTTTTGCCAAATTTCTTTTTTATCCCCAATGCCAAATCAGATAATTTATAAGCTGCTGTAGCATATGCTTGAGGCGATAACATGAATGTTCCGATGTGACAATGAACACCGATTAACTCAAGTCGATTACCTAAAATTATTTTATTGATTGCATCCCATGCTTGTCCGTTTTCGTAGTTAAACCCAAAACGATCCCACATTGGATAAATACCCGTATCCATATTTACGCGAATAGCAACATTCGGACGTTTATTCATTTCTTCGGCCAATTCTGTTAAACGATAAAGTTCATCAAGATGATCAATATGGATAGGTGAGTTATTGGTTATTGCACGTCTTAAATCATCATCACTTTTATCAGGCCCGTTAAATATAATTTTTGGTCCTGGTACTCCGTTGTTAATTGCTTTTTGGTATTCAAATCCCGAAACAACTTCTGCCCATGATCCTTCTTGATGGAATATATTACATACGGCATTAATGTAATTGGTTTTATAACTCCATGCGAATTGCACTTTGGGATATCTTGTTTTAAACGCGCGAACAGCTTCTCTGTATGTATTTCTTATGGTTTCCTCACTTAGCACAAATAGGGGAGATCCGTATTCCTTTATCAAATCTTTTACTGCCAAACCATCAATATGACTAACAGGAGCATATTCTGTTTTGGTACCGAATTTATTCATCATTCCAGTATTGATTCTTTGTATTAAGGGGCGTTCGTATATTTGCTTTTTCATCTTTAATTTTAATTATAGTTATAATTCTCCTAGGGTAGAAATGGTTTCAAATTCTTTGAGGTCAACAATTTTATCGTATGAGTAACGAATAAACATTTTGCCTGACTCATAGCTTTCATAAGGCTTAACGTCTTCGCCAAGTGCCAATCTAACTAGTGCTTCGGGATGATTCTGTCCTGCACCAACTGCTAAATAAACCCATGCCGGAAACCTCGGATTAATCTCAATCAAATAATATTCTCGCTTGTCTGTTTTTATCATTTCTAGTTCAAATCCACCTCTCCAATTGTTTCCTTTTACCATATTGCGAGCAATATTCATAAGCGTTTCGTCTTCTAATGCTATACCAGCCCAAGCTTTACCCTTATCTGTAATATATGTTTTGCGCATTGGTACAGCGCCTATTAAATTCCCTTTTCCATCGCCAATTCCGGTAAGGTTTACTTCTATCCCAGGTGTAAATTGTTGTATTATTATGGGTAATCCCCACTTACCGCTTATTTTGTTAAATGCTGCCATGGCTTGTTCAGGCGAATAAGCAACTGTTGCATCATAAAATTTGCCTTTAACTACTAATGGATATCCAAATTCATGAGTTAATGCATGTATTTCGGCTGTACTATTAATTTGTTTACTTTTTGGCACCTTAATGCCATACTTTTCTCCAAAAGTATTTAATGACCATTTCTGTCGTTCTTCAAACTGCTCCAGTGTAGGCAAAAATGTATCTATTCCCATGTTTTTTAGGGTGTCATGCAGTTTTATGAAGTTAAATAATTCCGCATCAAAATTGGGAATTAATACATCAATTTTTTCTTGCTGATGTATATATGATAATCGAGTAAGTAAACTTTGTTGACCAGCTGATGGCAGGGGTATTTGATAGGTTTTATCTACCAAATCGTGCATATAAATACCCGGCTCCATTGTGTCGTATGATAAACCGATGATTCGAATTTCAAAAAAATCGCTGTCTTTTAGTGCACGAATAACTGGTATGCCGGGTCCAGGACTGTCAATGTTATTTAAACCTGATACAGCAACTGTAATCTTACGCTTACTCATGGTAATCGGTAAGGTTAAATTGCTCAATCATTTTCAAAAAATCATATAAATCTTTTTCAATGGTTTCATTATCCGTTTGGTAATCTTCAATTACCCTGTTCCTAATAGCTTCTTCAGATTTGCCTTCTTGTAAATCTTTCAGGATACTTAATCCAATTGGGTTTACTGAAAAAGAATCTCCAGTGCCTGGATTAAATACAAATCCTGTATCGCTTAGGGCGATATTCTTTAATAACTTCATAACAGTTAATTGGTTTTATGGTAAGGGATAATGTTGATCTTTGGCTTGGTTATTTTGATGCATTGCACCTGGTGCTTGCGGACGCGGTGGTCTCATTAGCATACGCATTACTTCATCTATAATTACATCAAAATGTTGTTGTTGCTCAGCAGTGCAAATAGCCCTCACTTTTCTAAAATGATTGAACGTAATGTGCTCAAGTTTCTCTTCATTTTGCATAATACGAGCAATGTGTTGGTATGAAGCAGTTGTATCTGGTTGGTCACTTTTTAACAAGTCGTACATGGCATCTTTTTCAATACGAATGTTGGCTTGTAAATTTTTCATTTCTTGAAAATGCTCCTGACGAAGTTCTTCAAAAACTTTTTGTTGTTCTTCGTTTAAATCAAGTTTGCTAATGATAAAATCTTTCGGCCCACCCATTGGGGTGGTAGTTGTTATAATAGATAACGTGTTGAAGTCGATATATCGCCAAATGCTAGCAATAGTGCTTACATTGAGAATGGTTAGTAAAATAACCAAGGTAAGCAACAGTTTAGTTTTGTTTATTCTCATGATTATAGATTAATAAAAGTAACTAGATACATTGTCGTTGCCAAAATATTCTTGTGCTATCTTGTGCAATTCCATTTGTTCATTTACCTGTTTTTGGGGTTGTTTTGTTACAGACCAAATGGTTATGGCATTTAGTGAAATAATAACTACGCCTGTAAAAGCGATGCGCAAAAACCATGCTCCCGTGTAATAAATTGGCTCTGGTGTTCCCGCTTTAATTCGATTAATGATCTTATTGAACAAAAAGGGAGACGTTTCCGCTCGTTGAATACTGTGGATGCTATTTACAGTTTCGTCTATTAACTTATTGTTTGAAGTTTCCATCACTTATTTAGAAGAATAACAGCATCAATACCTGCGTTAACTGTTTATTTATTTTTATAATATTCAGATAACGTGACTCTTAAATTTCTAGTTGCCCTAAACAGTAGCGATTCGACACTTGATATAGTGGTGTTCATTATTTCTGCTATTTCTTTATAAGATAAATGTTCAATTTTACTTAAAGTAAATGCAGTTTGTTGTTTAATTGGAAGCTTACTAATAGCCAAAAATAATATACTTGCATTTTCTTTGTTTTCAAGCGTAACACCCGGATGGTCGAAATGCGGTTTATCATAAATCAACTTATTTTCACTATTAAATAGGGAGGTAAGTTGTGCAAATCTCTTCTTAGTTTTTTGTCTTTTTAAATAATCGTAACATTTGGTTATGGTTATTTTGTAAATCCAAGTTTTTAAGGACGAATCGTGTCTAAATTTCCCGATTGATTTATGTATTTCTAAAAATACATCTTGGGTAATATCTTCTGCTTCCGTTTGTTGTTGCAATATACTTAAAGCAGTGTTATACACCATGTTTGTATACATAGTATAAAGCGTTTTAAAAGCGGCTTCGTCACCACCTAAAATAGCTTCAATTAACTCTCTATCATTAAGCATTTATGCAAGTATACTTACTTAAGTGTTCACCATTAACTTCTTGTTATTGTTTTTATATAAAACGCTAAAAAATCGATATAAAAAAAGCCACACTGTTGTGTGGCTTTTATATATTTTAAATGATGATGTTTAGTTAATCATGTCAAAACCAACATATGGCACCAATGCCTTTGGTATTTTAATGCCTTCAGGTGTTTGGTTATTTTCTAAAATGGTGGCCAAAATACGTGGCAATGCCAAGGCACTTCCATTTAATGTGTGTACCAATTGATTTTTACCATCTTTGGTTTTGTAACGGCATTTTAAACGGTTGGCTTGAAAACTTTCAAAGTTTGAAGTGGAGCTTACTTCTAACCAACGTTGTTGTGCTGCACTGTAAGTTTCAAAATCGTAGGTAAGTGCTGAAGTAAATCCCATGTCGCCACCACATAAACGAAGTATACGGTATGGCAATTCAAGTTTCTCTAACAAACCTTGTACGTGTTTTACCATTTCATCTAAAATAGCATACGATTGCTCAGGTGTAGCAATTTGTACAATTTCTACTTTTTCAAATTGATGTAAACGGTTTAATCCACGCACGTGTGCACCCCAACTTCCTGCTTCTCTTCTAAAACAAGGAGAATAGGCCACATTTTTAAGTGGCAGATCTTCTTCTTTTAAAATTACATCACGGTACATATTGGTAACTGGCACTTCTGCTGTTGGTATCAAATATAAATCATCAACCTGGGCATGGTACATTTGGCCTTCTTTATCCGGCAACTGTCCTGTTCCAAAACCACTTTCAGCATTTACCAAAAATGGTGGTACAATTTCCTCATAACCAGCTTTCATGGCCTCGTCTAAAAAGAAATTTACCAATCCACGCTGCATGCGGGCCCCTTTACCACGATATACTGGAAACCCTGCGCCTGTAATTTTAGTTCCTAATTCAAAATCAATCAAATTGTACTTCGTAATTAAGTCCCAATGCGGCATCGCACCTTCAGCAAGTGTTGGTATTTCGCCATTTTGAAAAACGGTTAAGTTTTCTTCAGGTGTTTTTCCTTCAGGTACTATTTCATTTGGTGTATTCGGAATGGTAACTAATTTGGCAAATAAATCTTCCTCAAGTTGCTTTACTATTTCCTCTAGATGTTTAGCTTGTTCTTTTAAACTTGATGACTGTTTCTTTACTTCTTCGGCTTCTTCACGTTTACCATTTTTCATTAGATCACCAACTTGCTTGGCAATTTTATTTGCCTCGGCTTGGTGGTTTTCCATTTCTTGTTTGGCGGCACGTGTTTTTTCATCAAGCACAAGTACCTCATCAACTACAGATGAAAATGCAGGGTTGCGTTTATTTAAACGTTCCTTAACCTCTTGGGTGTTTTCTCTTAATACCGCTAATTGTAACATATAAAATGTTGCTATGGGAGCTGCATATGCAGCAAATTCTTATTCGTTGATAATTACTTTTTCCATCACATCACCTTGACGTATGGCATCTATTACTTCTAACCCTTCAATTACTTTACCAAAGCAAGTATGGTTTCTATCAAGGTGAGCAGTGTTTGTGCGGCTGTGGCAAATGAAAAACTGAGAGCCTCCTGTGTTACGTCCTGCATGTGCCATAGATAAAACTCCTTTATCGTGGTATTGGTTTTCTCCTGTTAATTCACAATCAATATTGTACCCAGGTCCACCATTACCAATGCCATTTGGACATCCGCCTTGTATTACAAAATCTGGTAATACGCGGTGAAATGTCAAACCATTGTAAAAACCACTTTGGGCTAACTTTGTAAAGTTGGCAACCGTATTAGGTGCATCGTTTTCGAAAAATTCAATTTTCATTACACCTTTAGCGGTGTGTATTTCAGCTGTTTTAGTCATAACTTTTTACATTAAGGAGTGCAAAAGTACACTTTTACATGATATTATAAATAGCGAATTGTATGGTGTGGCCTTCATGTTTAAGATGTATTAACTTTTACTATCTACTGATAATTGCTATATTTAGCCTCATTTTAACTGCATTACTATGGCCCACGTACCTCATCTTATAACAGATTTAGCGCTTATCCTTTTCGCTGCAGGTGTAGTTTCACTTCTTTTTAAAAAGTTAAACCAGCCAGTGGTTTTGGGGTATATCATTGCGGGATTATTGGTTAGTCCTAAT
This sequence comes from Chitinophaga pinensis, assembly GCA_943323675.2. GTDB lineage: Bacteria > Bacteroidota > Bacteroidia > UKL13-3 > UKL13-3 > UBA6183. The sequence continues at coordinate 19,176 of CALPIR020000006.1, forward strand.
TACTCATTATTCCCTACGGTAACCGAAGTTGATAGTATTAAAATATGGGCTGAAATTGGGGTTATTTTTCTACTTTTTAGCCTAGGTTTAGAGTTTAGTTTTAAAAAGTTGGTAAAGGTTGGTAGTACTGCAGCAATAACTGGTTTGTTTGAGGTAACTGCCATGCTTATTACAGGATATTTCGCTGGGCAATTATTAGGTTGGGGTAAGATGGATAGTATTTTCTTAGGCGGAATAATTGCCATATCATCAACCACCATTATTTTCAGAGCCTTTGATGAATTAGGCCTAAAAGCTAAGAAGTTTACTGGAACTGTAATTGGTATTTTAGTAATTGAAGATTTAACTGCAGTTTTATTGATGGTTCTTTTATCTACATTAGCTGTAAGTCAAAAGTTCCAGGGGGGAGAAATGTTGGCGTCTGTGTTTAAGCTAGGCTTTTTCTTGGTTTTGTGGTTTTTAATGGGCATATACTTGTTACCAGGTTTACTTAAAAAATTAAGTAAGCACATAAGCGATGAAACTTTGTTAATTATTTCAATTGCATTGTGTTTAGGCATGGTATTGTTTGCGGCTAATGTTGGTTTTAGCGCTGCTTTAGGGGCTTTTATTATGGGTAGTATTTTGGCCGAAACAACTCAAGCAGAGCGTATAGTGCAGGTTCTTAAATCGGTTAAAGATTTGTTTGGTGCTGTGTTTTTTGTGTCGGTAGGGATGCTTATCAATCCGGGTATATTGATAACCTACATAGTTCCAGTTATTTTACTAACTTTTATTGTGATGTTGGGTAAAACATTTTTTGTTACTAGTGGTGCGCTAATAAGCGGTGTACCATTAAAACAAAGCGTACAAGCAGGCACAAGTTTATCGCAAATTGGGGAGTTTAGTTTTATCATTGCCACACTTGGACTTACTTTGGGCGTAACAAGCGATTTCCTATATCCTATTGCTGTTGGTGTATCGGTAATTACAACTTTTACCACTCCATACATGATCAGATTTGCCGAACCTTTGCATGGTTTTTTAAATAGGGTCTTACCCACAAAATGGCTTCAAATAATAAACGATTATTCAACCGGAGCGCAACATATTAATGCCGAAAGTGATTGGAAAAAAGTACTACATGAATTCTTTCAAGTTATTGTATTTAATGGGGTAATTTGTTTAGCCATTATTTTGGTGGTAACAAATTTTATAGATCCCTTTTTTACCATTTGGGGTAAATGGGGAACTGTATTCACAACATTTATTGCAATAAGTGCACTAGGACCTTTTTTGTACATGCTCTCTGTTCGCAAAATTAATCGACAATCATACACCGAACTTTGGTTAAATAGATACAACCGTGGCCCAATAATAGGAATGGAAATAGCCCGTGTGGCTTTGGGTATTTTTTTAATAGGTTTCTTACTCGACCAGCTTTTTTCAACTTTTACAGCACTAACAATTGGTATATTGGTTATAGTTGTGGTAACGGTACTTTTCAGGAGACGTTTAACTGCATTCTCTAATAGAATAGAGAAAAGGTTTATTGATAATTTATACTTAAGAGAAACCATGCATGTTAAATCTCCTATTGGGCATCTACTTCCTTGGGACGCCCACATGGCCAACTTTGATATAGATATAGATAGTACATTGGTTGGAGTACCTCTTGAGGAACTCATGCTAAGAGAAAAGTTTGGGATTAACTTAGCCATGATTGAACGTGGGGCCAGAAAAATTATGATGCCAAATAAAGAAGACAAACTCTACCCTTTTGATAGAATTACTGTAATTGGTACTGATGAGCAAATTTTAAATTTTAAAAATACAATCGAAACGGCCAATAGCGCCCAAGTGTTTGAACAAGCAGATGGTGATATTACTTTAACCCAACTCACCGTTCATCCTGGGTTTATTTATCTGGGTAAAACCATAAGAGAATCAAATTTTAGGAAATGTATTAACGGAATGATTGTAGGTATAGAGCGAAATGGAGAGCGCATCTTAAATCCAGACTCTAATATGAAATTTGAATTGAATGATACCTTATGGATTGTAGGTGATAATAAGCTTGTTAAAGCACTAGTTTAACAAGTTAATCAAATGTTTTTAATGTCTTGTTTGATGCTGCTGAAGTAGTACGGCCAAAAAAACATACCTATTTAAAAATAAACATTTATTTTGCACACAAATTAAGAAAGCAATGAATTACGATTTAATAGTTATAGGTAGCGGACCTGGTGGTTATGTAGCTGCCATCCGTGCCAGCCAGTTAGGATTAAAAACGGCTATTGTTGAACGCGAAAATTTAGGCGGTATTTGCTTAAACTGGGGTTGTATTCCTACAAAAGCGTTGTTAAAATCGGCTCAAGTATTTGAGTACATTAAACATGCAGGTGATTATGGTATTAGTGTTAAAGATGCAGCTCACGATTTTAATGCGGTTGTTAAACGCAGCCGTGGAGTTGCTGATGGCATGAGTAAAGGTATTGCCTTCTTGATGAAGAAGAATAAAATTGATGTACTTATGGGTTCTGGTAAATTGGCTTCTGCGGGTAAAGTAGAAGTTACCGATGCTGCAGGTGCGAAAAAAACATATGAAGCCAAATCAATTATTTTAGCAACAGGTGCACGCAGCCGCGAGTTACCGAATGTAAAAGTAGATAACAAAAAGATTTTAGGTTACCGCGATGCCATGGTTATGGATAAACAACCTAAGTCTATGATTGTAATGGGCAGTGGTGCTATTGGTTGCGAGTTTGCTTACTTCTATAATGTGATGGGGACCAAAGTTACCATCGTTGAATTTTTACCTACCATTCTTCCTATTGAAGATGAAGATGTATCGAAAGAAGTTGCTAAATCATTTAAGAAATCAGGCATAGAAATTATGACTGATTCTGCCGTTGAATCTGTTGATACAAGTGGTCCTGGTTGTAAAGTAAAAGTTAAAACCAAAACGGGTGTAATTGAATTGGAGGCTGATGTAGTATTATCTGCTGTAGGTATTCAAACCAACTTAGAAAACTTAGGTTTAGAAACTGTTGGTGTTAAACACGATAAAGGAAAAGTATTGGTTGATGATTTTTATGCAACCAACATTAAAGGTGTTTATGCGATTGGTGATATTGTGAAAGGTCCTGCTTTGGCCCACGTAGCAAGTGCAGAAGGTATTATATGTGTAGAGAAAATTGCAGGTCATCACCCAGAAGCATTAAACTATAATAATATTCCAGGTTGTACTTATTGCTCTCCTGAGGTTGCCTCAGTTGGTTATACAGAAAAAGCAGCTAAAGAGGCTGGTTATGAAATTAAAGTAGGTAAATTCCCATTCTCTGCTAGTGGTAAAGCAAGTGCCGCTGGGGTAAAAGAAGGTTTTGTTAAAGTGATTTTTGATGCTAAATATGGTGAGTTTTTAGGAGCCCACATGGTAGGTGCAAATGTTACCGAATTAATTGCTGAGGTTGTGGTTGCGCGTAAATTAGAAACTACTGGTATGGAAATTATAAAGTCGGTACACCCGCATCCAACCATGAGTGAAGCTATTATGGAAGCAGCTGCACAAGCGTATGGTGAGTGTATTCACTTATAGTGTCCTTAATTTAATCGTTACTAAAACGCCTTCATTCTAATTTGGAATGAAGGCGTTTTTTATTAGTGGAGATTGAAGTATGTTTTTTCTTTTTAGAATAAGTATCGCGCCTCCATTCTGCCAATATGAAGTGTACGTTGTGCATCAGCTGATCTACCATCATAGTTAATGGTGATTTGTAAGTTACTGCCCAAGCGTTGCTGGTAGTTAATATTCCATACCGCATTTTGTCCTACTGCTAAACCTTGTAACATATCATAACCTAACTGACTTTGGGCATCGCCATTAAACTTAATTTGATAGGAGCTAAGTTTAGCATTTACAACGCCTTGTTTAACTAAACTGTACCTAAACTCTGCACCTAATTCACGGTTATTGCTGTGCTGATTTCCTAGTTCATCTAAATTATTTCCTTCAAAATAACTAAACAATGCAGTAAGTCGTAAACGTGTATTTAATTGGTAACTTAAACGGGGTTTAAACTCTATAAATGTGTAGTTAAAATTATTATCACTAAAAAAATCACTAGTATAAATGCGTACCCCAGTGTTTACTGTATTGGTAATACTCCATGATGAGGTCACATTCCAGCGAATATTAATGCCTTGCTCAGTGCGGTTCCTTGCCTCAAATCCATTTGTTAAAAACGTTTTGCTTCTTTGGTTTGAGTATGTTATTTCGGCCCCAAAAGTGGGGTTACTGCGATTGAAAAATAAGGTGTTTCTAAAAATTGAGTTTAACGATATTAAAGAGGTATCATTCACATTTAAAAAAAATGGGTTCAAAAAATCTTGGGTGTTTATCTGTGTTGTTTTTCTATCAATTTTTAATGCCGATTGATTACTAAATTTACTCACCAATTTCCTAAAATCTTTTTTGCCATTCCATACCGCTGCAGGATTTATATTTAATGTTTGGTTAAACTGGTTGGCGTTGGTTCTGATGTATGAATTGGTGGGTAAAAAGACACGGATATAATTGGCCATGGGCTTATCGGAAATGCCTGCTAAAACAAACTCGTTTAGCTGTTGTGCGCCATCATCGTTAAAATCTTTCCACACATAAATACCTTGTCCAACCAATACTTCTACATACTGAAAATCTCTTCTTAACTCTTGACCCGAACCAATTTGATAATAAGTATTTGCCACAAATACACGCATTAAAAAAGCGTAATCATATTCTATTCTTGCCAAAAAGGTACGCTCTGGTTTTAGCCTAGTAATATTGGTATCGCTAATTAAAAACTCTCGGTAAGTAAAGCTACCTGATAGCCTGTTCCCGTTTTTTTGCCTGAT
>CALPIR020000007.1 GCA_943323675.2 Chitinophaga pinensis
AGTATTGGTAAGCGATATTATGCAGTTAGAAGACAGACTTGCCACGATACGTGAAAAGGGATAAACCCTTTATGCTATAACTTTTGGGCGTGCTCTCCTATGGTCGGTCGGGCTATTCGCTGCAAGTCCTAGCTCGTTTCACGCTATGGGCTATCCGCTGCTTTTCCTCACGCGGGTTTAACTTTAAGAGGGAGAGTTTGTCTAGTTTGGTTATAAAAATATAAATTGCTTACAAGAGCAGTTGAATCGTAAACGCCAATTAATCTAAACGCAACTTGTTTAATTATGAAACAACTATTTTTTATAGTGCTAGTCGTCCTTGTAAAAATTAGCTTCGGACAAATCAAATCGGATAGTATTGATGTCTTCATTAGTGGTCGCATAGATACCACCAATAAAGATATAGGAGAGATTTATACCGTATTTAAAAACTACTTACAAACAAGACCTGACTCAATTAGATATAATACTAATTGGAATAAATTAGAACAAAGTAAAGGTTACAAAGGAAACATTGCATTGTTTTATACACCATTCTACAATTTAGGTGCAGACCCGCAGACCATTTTTACTATTTGGAAACCCTTCATTTTAACAATCGAACCCAAATCTAAAGAGAAGTATCTTTTACGCGTTGCTTTAGTTAAAAGCGAAGAAAGCCCCGATAAACTTCTAACCATCTTGAATATAAATGCTGTATTTGAAAATGGAAGTTGGGTGCTTCAAAATACAATCGTTGATTACATCGATATTTGGAACACAAAGACGCATAAATATCTGAAATATCAATTTCCTCAGGGTTATCCATTTAATCCGGAGCTTGCCGAAAAATCCATCAAGCACTGCGATTCAATTGCACAAATCCTCAACGTTGAAAACATTGATACATTTACTTACTTTATATGTAATAATGCAGATGAAATGGGTGAACTTTTTGGATATGAGTACTATTATTTGAACTACACAAAGGGTCTTACAGTAAAATGGCGTAAAGAAATTTATTCATCAAACAACTCCGAGTATTACCCACATGAGTTCATGCACATGATCTTTAATTCAGTTAATTCAGATAGCATAAACTATTTAATAGAAGAAGGACTAGCTTGTTTTTTAGGTGAGTATGGTACAGAAAAGTACAAAACGCAAATCAATAAACTTGCATATGACTACATAAATCAAAGGCCGACATATACATTTGATAATTTATTGAACAATGTAGCATCATGGAATGGATATCAAACAGCTTATCCGGTCGGATCTATTTTAGCTGAAATAGTATATGAGAAGTCTGGTTATATTGGATTGAGGACATTAATAGAATCAAACACTCAAACATCAAGTCAAATCATAAAAACAATGCAGAAAATAACTAAACGGAATAAAAAGGGTTTGGAAAAGGAATTCAGGCAGAAACTCAGTGGTTATATCAATTAAGCTTATTACATTAAAATACACTGAATAGATACAACTTTCATTAGCCCAATAATCATCCCATAAAAAAGCCCCCAATGTTATTGGAGGCTTTTTAAAGTTATAACTAAAAAAAATTAGTGAGTTGATAAGTAACTTGCAATACCTTCTGCAGTATCTTTCAAGCCATCTTTTCCTTTGTTCCAATCAGCAGGACAAACCTCACCGTTTTCTTCAAAATATTGTAAGGCATCAACCATACGTAACGTTTCGTCAACACTACGGCCTAAAGGTAAATCGTTAACTACTTGGTGGCGCACAATACCGTTTTTGTCTATTAAAAATAAACCGCGGTAGGCTACACTGTCTTCGCCTTGGTTACCAATCCATATCATATCACCATTGTCATCGTAATTGTAATGGCCTGCCAATACACCATAGTTTAATGCGATGGTTTTGTTTACATCAGCCACCAAAGGATATTTAACACCTTGAATACCGCCATCGTTTTGTGGGGTATTTAACCAAGCCCAATGGCTAAACTTAGAATCGATTGAGCAACCTACTACTGCTACATTGCGGGCTTCAAATTCTTCCATTCTGCGTTGGAAAGCAATAATTTCTGTAGGGCAAACAAAAGTAAAGTCTAACGGGTAAAAGAAAAATACCACATGCTTTTTACCAATAAATTGCTCTAACGAAAAATCTTCCAGAAACTCGCCACCATTAACTACGGCAGAAGCTTTAAACGAAGGGGCTTTTTTTCCTACTAACATTGTCATATTGTTTAATTTTTATTTAATGTATTGGTGCAAATTTAACACTAGCACCGTTATCAAAAACTCATTTTTAATTTAGCTATCAATAATTAAAACTTATCCATTCATTGATGCCAAGAACTCTTCATTACTGTTGGTGTTTTTCATGTTTTTTAACAATACATCCATAGCTTCTTCAGCATTCATATCAGCAATGTGGTTGCGTAATACCCAAACACGTTGTAAAGTTGCTTTATCCATTAACAAATCTTCACGTCTGGTGCTACTTGCCACAATATCAATAGCAGGGTAAATACGTTTGTTAGCTAATCTTCTGTCAAGTTGAAGTTCCATGTTACCTGTACCTTTAAACTCTTCAAAAATAACCTCATCCATTTTACTTCCTGTTTCGGTTAATGCAGTGGCAATAATGGTTAAAGATCCACCATTTTCAATTTTACGTGCAGCACCAAAAAAGCGTTTAGGCTTATGTAATGCGTTGGCATCAACACCGCCAGATAATATTTTACCCGATGCAGGTTGCACCGTGTTAAATGCGCGTGCCATACGCGTAATAGAGTCTAACAATATAACCACATCATGTCCGCATTCGGTCATGCGTTTGGCTTTTTCTAAAACAATGTTAGCAAGCTTCACATGTTTTTCTGCTGGTTCATCAAACGTACTTGCAACAACTTCAGCACGTACACTGCGTTGCATGTCGGTAACCTCTTCAGGACGTTCATCAATCAATAAAATAATTAAATAAACCTCTGGATGATTTTTCGCAATGGCGTTGGCAATATCTTTTAATAAAATGGTTTTACCTGTTTTTGGTTGGGCCACAATTAAACCACGTTGTCCTTTGCCTATTGGTGCTATTAAATCAATAATACGGGTTGAATAAGAAACCGAATTTTTTGATAAGTTTAATTTTTCATCTGGGAAAAGTGGTGTTAAATGTTCAAATGCAACACGGTCTCTAATTTCTGCAGCGCTGCGTCCGTTTACCGATTCAACCTTTATTAAGGCAAAATACTTTTCGCCTTCTTTTGGAGGACGAATTGTACCACGAACTGTATCACCAGTCTTCAAGCCCAATAATTTTATTTGCGATGGGGATACGTATACGTCATCTGGAGATGGTTGGTAATTGTAATCGCTTGAACGTAAAAAACCGTAACCATCAAGCATGGTTTCTAAAACACCTTCACTACTTACTATACCTTCTAGTTCTTGTAATAAAGCTTGTTGTTGTTGTATACGCTCGTTGCGTTCGTTACGCTCATTGTTGCGTTTTTCTTTCCAATCATTATTCCCTCTATTTGGGTTATTTTGAGGGTTGTTTGAATTGGTGCTATTTTCACTTTCGTTACTTAACTGAATTTCTTCAACACTATTTTGTGGATCTTGTTGTTTTTCTAAAATGGGTTGAGGTTGTTGTTCCTCTTCTTGTTTTGTTTCTACAACCGGAGTTGGTGTAAAATCAATATCATCTAGTAAGCTTTCAGATGAGTTGTCCATCATTCTTTCTTCGCTTTCTATTTTATCTTCTCCCTTTTTAGGGCGTCCTCTGCGTTTTTTTGGTGAATCGTCAGCACCAGGGTTATTTGTATTTTCGTTCATTTTTATTTGTTCAAGTAATTGCTGTTGCGCAGTAATTACATTAATAAGTTCTTCTTTACTCTTTGCATTAACATCAGCTATGTTAAGTGAAAGAGCTGCCTCGCGTAGGTCCGAAATTGTCAAATCGGATAACGTAGTTTTATTGTACATCAAAAAAAATTAAATTAATAAGATCTTGTTTGATTGCTTTGCCTTGCACTGTTTCCTTTAATTAAACCTAAAAGCTTTTTATGGAATGTGTTAGAGCAATGGAAGAATTTCCGATTGCAAGGTAAAAATAAAATCCAATAAGCAAAATATTTTTCTTTAGGCCTGATTATTAACCTCCCGCATCATTATCATGAGAACAAAATCAATCTTTTTTTTATAAATGAGATTGCTTAACAATTATTATGAAGATAGGAGTTGCAGTAATTAAATCACAAAACGTTTGGCGCTTTTATGTTTGCTGAATGACTCTTTGATACATATAAACAAGAAAGCCATGTTGCAATTACAACATGGCTTTAATAAGTATTTCGGGTAATCTTATACCAATAATTTTACCGGATTTTCTAGTAATTCTTTTAATGTTTTTAAGAATGCAGAACCCACAGCACCATCCACAACACGGTGGTCGCAGCTTAATGTAACCTTCATTACATTAGCAATTTTCATTTGCCCGTTTTCTACAATAACAGTTTCTTTAGCTGCACCTACAGCTAAAATACATGCATCAGGTGAGTTAATAATAGCTGTAAACTCATCAATGCCAAACATTCCTAAGTTAGATATGGTAAAGGTATTGCCTTCAAATTCGTTTGGTTGAAGTTTTTTGTTTTTGGCTTTTTCAGCTAACTCTTTCACTTCAGCACTAATGTGCGATAAACTTTTACTATCGGCAAATTTCACTACAGGAACTATTAATCCATCCTCAATAGCAACTGCCACACCAATATTAATATGGTGGTTGTAACGTATTTTATCTCCTAACCAGCTTGCGTTTGCAGCAGGATTTTTGCGCAATGCGCCAGCTACAGCTTTTATAATAATATCGTTAACAGATATTTTTACAGGGCTGTATTCTAACATAGATTTTCTGGCCTCAATGGCCTTATCCATATTAATACTCATGGTTAAGTAAAAGTGAGGAGCAGTATGTTTACTTTCACTTAATCTGCGTGCAATTACCTTGCGCATTTGCGATACAGGTACTTCTTCAAAACTTTCTTGACCTATAACAGTTGGCAAAGTAATGTTGATTTTACTTTCGCCTTTTGCAGAAGGAGTAAATGTTTCAATATCGCGCTTAACAATTCGTCCGCCATCGCCACTACCACTTACGCTGTTAATATCAATGCCTTTTTCATCTGCTATTCTTTTAGCTAAAGGCGATGCTTTTACCCTTGAATCGGTTGATGTATTTGCAATTGGAGCTGATGGAGCTGGAGTAGCAGCTGTTTCAACTTTGGTATCTTCTATTTTTGCAGTAGTAACTGGAGCAGGTGCGCCATTTAATAAAGCCGAAATATCATCACCCTTCTGACCAACAATGGCAATAAGTGCATCAACAGGCACACTGCCACCGGCAGGAATGCCAATATGTAACAAGGTTCCTTTAACATAATTTTCTAGCTCCATCGTGGCTTTATCGGTTTCCACTTCAGCCAAAATATCACCTGGTTTAACATCATCTCCAACTTTTTTTAACCATGATACAATAACACCCTCGGTCATGGTATCACTCATTTTGGGCATGCGTATTACTTCTGCCATATCTATAATGTGTTTTTCTTATGTTGTTAATTCAAAAATCAAGCAAAAATAACAATACTATTCATTTAAGCTACTCAAACTTAAAATTCTCAAAAATTCAAATTATGCATCATGTAAGTTCATTCACTAAGTAATTGGTAATAAATAGGTTTGATTCCTTTGTAAATGTGCTCATCTGTTTGAAATGGAATGGTACTATACTGTATTAACAATTTATAACCGCTCAGATTAACCTTTATTAAGTATCTAAATACTTGAATCGCATATTTAGGACTACAACAGTTTGACTTTTCAGAGATGTTCAGCATCCATCATCGTTTAGTTTTTACAAACCCTCTAGCATGTGAGCTAAAATGGGTTCACATTTTTCTTTACAGCAAGGGTAAAAAGCACCATGTTTCCAGTTAACAGATTTGGGTGATTGTCCCCACCAAAACTCTGCTAAGGCAAGGGGTTTTAATTGGTGTAAAAATGCGTATTGTAATAGTTTGGGTGCAGCACATTCTCCTGCACCGGCAGGAGGGTTTTTGTATGATGCTTGTTTGAAAATATCGTTAATATTTTTGAACAAGCCTTTCTGGTTGGTAAATGAGTAACGGCTAAAAATTTCTTGTTGTAAACTGTAAGAATATTGGTGGCGAATTTTTTTAAGTTTTTTTATTGCGTCAATATTTTCTGGCTCGGAAATTTCTATTGTTATTATTTGTTTTGTTAACAAGGTTAACTCTTGCATTCCAATGCTAAAAAATCCACCTTCTGTAAGTAAATCAAAAACGGGAGGTACAAACTTGGGGTGGTGGTTGGCGCCTGCGAGCTTGCCAGAGAAAGCAGATAAATATCCAATTTGATTTTCTGCATTCTTGACCACCAATACACCAAACATTTTACCAACAATACTGCTGTTTAATGTTGCTGCTAAGCCAAAATTATGTTCCCAATCAGTTTGGCTTGTTATGTGTTGCTGTAATTCTTCTGCCGCCAATAAACTTAATGGATGCGGTGCATGATTTTCTTTTTGTAAGATTAAATAATCAGGTATTAAATCTGTTTCAATTACAGTTTTAAAATAATTAAATAGTGGTGGATTTATAAGAGACAAAATAGTGTGTTAACTAGCTCATTCTTTCCATTAAATCAATGGCCGTTTGTTTAAGTAATAATGTGTTTTCAGTTGGTATGCTTACCTGTTTAAGGTGCTCAAAAGCCAATTGTAAGTATTGCTCTTTTAGCTGCTCGGCTTTGTCGCGTACTTTGTATTTGGCATATAAGTTCAGTACAGCTTCTATTTTTTCTTCGCTTTTAGCGCCAAGCCAATAGTATAGTTCATCTTTGTCGTCACCTGTAGCACTATTTAATGCTTCAATCAATAAAATGGTTTTTTTGTTTGCGGCAATATCACCACCAATTTTTTTTCCCACTTTATCTCCTTCTCCAAAACTATCTAAAATATCATCTTGTAATTGAAATGCTATCCCAATGTTTTTACCAAATTCGTATAAATGGTTTGCATCATTCGTATTTGCTCCGCCAATTAGTGAACCTACCTTTAGTGCACAACCCAAAAGCACAGCTGTTTTTAACGTAATCATCTTCAAGTAGTCTTGTTCAGTTACATTATTTTGGGTTTCAAAATTCATATCCCATTGCTGGCCTTCACAAACTTCAGCTGCCGTTTTATTGAATACCGAAATTAATGTACGCAAATCGTTAGTTTCTGTTTCGCACAACAAATCGGTGGCTTTTATCATCATTAAATCACCCGATAAGATTGCTATGGTTTGATTCCACTTGATGTGTACCGTTGGGTGGCCGCGTCTAATATCCGCATTATCCATAATGTCATCGTGTACCAAGGTGAAGTTGTGAAACATCTCGATAGCTAAGGCTGCTTTTATTGCTTTTTGTGATTCGCCACCAAACATATTGCAGGCCATTAGTGTAAGCACCGGACGTAATCGTTTACCTCCTAACGACATGATGTATTCAATAGGTTTGTATAGCTCTTCAGGTTGTTGGGTATAAGCTATATGGGCAATTTCTTGCTCCACTTGTGCGTATATGTCTTTATAGGTTTTCAAACAGTTTATTTCTTAATAGGTAGCTAATTTAATAAAACACCCAACACATAATTAAAGTTTGTTTGGGTTAAATAATCTATGTTTTTAAACTGCTACAGGTGCTTTAATTGATGGATGTGGGTTATAGTTTTCAAATGTAAAATCATCAAACGTAAAGTCAGAAATACTGTTAACATTTGGATTGATACTTAGGGTAGGATAGGGTCTTGCCTCGCGACTTAATTGTAATTCCACTTGCTCAAAATGATTGCTGTATATGTGCGCATCGCCAAAGGTGTGTATAAAATCACCAACTTCTAAGTTGCAAACTTGTGCAACCATGTGGGTTAGTAAAGCGTATGATGCAATGTTGAATGGAACACCTAAAAACATATCCGCACTGCGTTGGTACAACTGGCAACTTAGTTTTCCATCGGCCACATAAAACTGAAAAAATGCATGACAAGGCATTAAAGCCATTTTGGGTAAATCAGCCACATTCCAGGCACTTACAATTATTCTGCGCGAATCCGGATTTTTTTTGATGGTTTCTATTGCTTCATTTAATTGGTCTATGTGTTTGCCATCAGGTGTTGGCCAACTCCGCCATTGGTAACCATAAACTGGTCCAAGGTTTCCTTTTTCATCAGCCCACTCATTCCAAATGGTTACACCGTTATCCGTTAAATATTTGGTATTGGTTTCCCCTTTAATAAACCACAACAACTCATGAATGATGGATTTTAGATGAACTTTTTTTGTTGTAACTAATGGGAATCCTTCCGCTAAATTAAATCGGATTTGTGCTCCAAAAACACTTTTTGTTCCAGTTCCGGTTCTGTCGCTTTTAAACGTTCCGTTTTTATAAATGTGTGCTAATAAATCTTCGTATTGGGTCATAAATAAACAAACTTGAAGTTACGAAGTAAAGTAAAGCCATGTTATTGTTTTCCACACGTAATACCAAGAGCGTTTTAGCAGATATGCGATCTACCAATACCCATTATATATCTAAACTCGTAATCAACCCCAAATACCTGAGTTAACAAGGTTTGTGGCGCATCAAGTACTTTGGTGTTTTGCGGTCGATTAGGTGAACAGATGAATCGGGTTTTTAAAATTCGGAAATTAATGCCTGTAAGGTATATGCTGTGTTTTTGGTATTAACCACATTTCTCAAACGATAAACCATATCTCACACCTTCAACCTTGCGCGGTGTAATAAGCTATTTATTATCTTCCTTGATAAGTAATTATGTTGTTAAGCATATTTGCTAAATTCATTAAATATTAATGTTAGACTTTAGTGAAGGTACATTTTAGTTTAAAAAAAATAGCCGACTTCATCGAAGTCGGCTCTGTGAGGTGTAATTGATTTCGCAGGTTAATTTTTAATATAGATTTTTGAAGATGAAATTTGTTTCCCCGACCCATCAAATAAACCTAGGAAATAAATTCCGGAAGCGGTGTTTGACACATCAAGCTTACCTGACGTAGTTTCAGCTATCACTTGACCTAGATTATTTATCAGTTTTGCGTGAATAAATGTTGGATTTTCGGGATTAATGAATATTTCATTTGATGTAGGATTCGGATAAACCTTTATGCTATTCACATCAATTGAATTTTCTGTGATCCCTGTTCTCATTCCAATGACTAGCGTGTCAGTGGTTATTTTTGAGTTGATGTATATGGTATCGTGTTTATTAATGTATAAACTAAATAATTTAGATAGAGAATCGTTTGCATGTATTAGATTTAATGAGTCATTAATTAAATTACTAATGGTTAATCTTACCACTTTTGTAGTATCTGCACAATTAGATTTAGAAGCAATAAGTCTGAATAATTGGGCTTCGTTTGAGTATGAACTCTTATTTATATTCATAGTCTTGGTATTTACTCCTGAGTATAAATAGTTATTTGGTATATTCACCCATCCTAAACTTGCAGCATTTGATTGCCATTGATAGTTATATACACCGATTGAAGTTGTAGCAAACGAGGCATTGTTACCTCTATTTACAGATAAATCTGATGGCTCTTGGACAAATGCATAGGCGCATGATGAATCCACTGGAGAACCTCTATGGTTTTCAATTGCCCCAATATCAGGATTAGACCCAATGGGATTTGGCCTTTGATTATTATTGTAGTCTCTGTTCATACTGTAAAACAAGCTTGCAGCTCCTATGGCAGCAGATTGATTAGACAGTTCAAAATTAATGGTATCGAATATGAGAGGATTTAGATTTAAATTATTATTACCCCAAATTACGTTTCCTGGTCCGAATTTTTTGATGCCATTTAAACCATTTTGAACGATAGAGTAATCAATATCAATAGTATCCTTAAGTTCATACAAGGAAAGTGATGAGGAGTCGTGGCCCCAAATGATGGAGTTCCTAACGAATGCTTTAGCATCCGTTTGAACATGTATTCCTCTACTTGTACTTCCCGGGCCTAAATTCTGTATGATGGTAGAATTATTAATATTTATTCTGGCGCCTTCACTCGCCTCCAAAACACAAGCTCTTCTGTTATCTAAAAACTCAACACCAGATCGATTTTTGTAGAATATTGAGTTGTTTATATTAGCAACTCCTCGCCAAATTTGGAATCCTGATATATTATCACTCACCGTATTATTTCTAATTTTACAGTTGTCAATATATACTTTTGAAGAAAATGCACGTACTTTAGTGTTGTTATTGAATACTTCAACATTTTTTAATTGAGCAGAATCGCAGTAGTAGATATAAATTGATGCTGTGCCACCTATGCCATTTTTAACAATGCAGTTTTCTATAAGTGGAACATTACAAACTTTGATATCTAGAATAGATCCGTACTCTCCTGATATAATTTTCCCGTTCTGAAGTGTTAAATTCTTAATTGAACATCTGTTTGAATTTTGATTTGGAGTTCCTTCTAATCTTATTACAGGGAAACCATTTGCACTACCATCTAATATTGTAGAATTAGTCGATGTTCCAATCAATGATATTTTTTTATCCTTAACATGAATATTTTCAAGATAAGTCCCAGACGCAATAATTATGGAGTCTCCATTCTGTGAATAGTTAACAGCAGTTTGTATATTTCTAAATGGATTAGTCAAAAGCCCAATTGAGCCAGAATCAACTCCCGAAGGTGAAACATGGATTTTAGTGTTGTGTTGCGCTATGATGTTAGTATAGGCGAATATTAGTAACGCTATTGTTAGGTATATTTTATTCATGAGTCTTACTTTATGATGATAGTTTTATACGTTTCTTGATTGTTCGATTTTAATAGTAACTTATATACACCACTCGGTAGTTTAGGGGAGATGCTCATTTTGTTTGCGCCCTCGTTTTGTTCAATTAACTTAGTCCAAAGAGTTTGTCCAAGTGTATTTATCATACTTATTTCAAGAATTGTTTTCTTATCCGAATTCAATACTATATTAAATAAGCCATTGTTCGGATTTGGGTATATGTTCAATTTTTCAAATTCTTCATTTAATTTAATTCCAACACTTCCTATATTAACCTCTTTAGTAGTTGTATCTGAGCACCCCCAAACATCAGTAATTTCGACCTTTATTTTGCCTTTACCATTGTTTAACCATTGCAGTGTTGCAATATTAGTACCTTGTCCACTCAAGATTATTCCGTTAGTAATAGACCACAGATAAGTGTGATTAGTTTGTTGTGCAACTGCATAAACATATGGTGTAGATGTTTTGACGCCATTGCTATCACCAACCATTGCTCCAATTAATGGATTATTTTTCACCTCAAAAGTATTTGTGATGCTGTCTGCACAACCATAATTGGTTGTACCAATCATTGTTGTTGAATATACCCCTTTACCAAGGTTATTACGGATAATTTGCTTGTTACTTGTGCTTTGTTTGATGTTATTGAATTGCCATACTCTTTGATATGATCCACTATCCAACTCGCTCTGGTCCTCTATAACAAAGTTATTTTGATTTACACATTGAATGGTATCATTAATGCTTAAATTTATCCTGATTAATGGGGCGTTAAACACCTTAATTGTATCTGATGCAATTTTACAGCCGAGGCTATCTGTTAAATTAACCACATAATTTCCTGGTTCGGTTACAGCCAAAATTCGGTTACTATTTACCACGGTATTATTTTTAAACCACTTGTAACTATTGTCTTTTGAAGCAGATAATTTAATTGTATCGCTTTTACATAAACCAAGTTTATTAAATTGAACATTGTTTATGGGTAGTGGATTTACGTTAACTCTAATGCTATCTTTTAGTGTAAAACTACCTACTTTAATCAGACAAGTATAATTGGTTGTATTATCTGGTTTAACTTTAATTGCTAAATTCGTATCATTATTTGACCAATAAACTTTATTTGGTTCACTTTTATATAGTTCGTTAATTTCGACTGCAGATAATTCTCGATTCCATATTCCTATATCATCTAACTTTCCTTTAAAACCGTTACCACCTATAAAGATTGAATCTGTGTTAGCGAGATTTTTATCATAATAATTACAAGTAGATGTTAGATTTCCGTTTATGTAAATGCTCTTAACTCCTGAATTAATGCCTCCATTTTGATTTATTGTAACGACCATGTGATACCAATTATTTTTTGGCGGGGCACTTGAAAAACTCCAAGAACAACTATTACCTTGAACTCCTGTTCCCCAAGTAAGTTCATTGCCTAATCTTGCGACAGAGTAATCTCTTGCTGAGCTTATTCCGCCAAGTGGACCCTTATTGATGATAAAGCCATATTTTTGAAATCCTGAGGTAGACAATAAGTCTACTTCATTTATCCATAACGAAATAGTGAACTGTTTATTAATTCCATTACCTATGTTGAAATTAGCTTGATGTGGTATGGCTATTCTATCATCAATCTGGTTGTTAAAATTAAAATAGTATGCAGAATTTAAATTGTTGTTTTTATCTTGTGTGCTAATTAATGGCCCTGTAATTAATCCATGATTGTTATTACCACTTTCATCAAGTGCATTTCCATTTAAAGGCCACCAACCTAATAAATTTTTCTTCGGAATATAACTAGGTATAGATAATGTAAGTTGATCACCTTTACAAATTGCGGTATCTCGTTGCTCTATTCCTTTAATGAATATAACAAGCGAACTGTCAGTTAATAAACACCCTTGGTTGTTTTGTATTGATACAATGTGATTGGACGTGTTTTTCACCCAAATACTTCCTGTTGTTTTACCACTGCTCCACAAATAATTGTAGTTGCCACTTGTGGCAGAGAGTAAAAAGCTATCTTTCTTAAATACAATTGTGGTATCTGGAAAATTCGGACTAAAATTATCGTTAAGTTTTAAAAGAATATTGTTACTTATTACATTATTATTTTTTAGTCTTAATCTAGCTTGATATAAATTTTGGCTAAGATTAAATACCGTATTAAGTGTTATTGAATTTTCGTTAAAAGAATTGATTGTGTCAGTAAAAAGAATGGTATCGAAATTAGGGTTGTTTGCAAGCTCTAGATATGCTGTATCAGCGTTCAATCCAATTTGATTAATATTGATATTAAAAGGTTGATTTCTGAA
Source organism: Chitinophaga pinensis (assembly GCA_943323675.2). Lineage (GTDB taxonomy): Bacteria > Bacteroidota > Bacteroidia > UKL13-3 > UKL13-3 > UBA6183. The sequence goes on from CALPIR020000007.1 coordinate 13,187, forward strand.
TACACATGGATCCGAATTGATAACAATATTTTTAATTTTAATATCGCCTGGATAAATTGGCGCTATCCCATACCTCTGTTGTCCATTCACTGTATATTCGTTAATAATACCCCTAATAAAGTAAATCTTTGTTCCTATTGGTGGTGGGGTAAATCGACTGGTATCAATCACATTTAAAGACGCGGAATCTGAAAAACCGTCTCTTCGGAAATAACCAAATATGTCCCTAATATCTATTTGATTACCTGCGCTATCTGCAACTGACCAAAAAAATCGCGAACCGGAAGGTGTAATAGCAGTAACGGTGACATTTCTTATAATGACAGGAACACCCTCCCAACGCTCTCCAGTGAGTTTTTGTGCTGTCCAGTTGCCTGATGGATTGCCACTCATTAATTGATTAACGCCAATTTCACGGTAAGTTACTGTAGTGTCATTTAATTGTAGTGGATAAACAGAATTTGTGTTGACTGCTGTATTTCTGATTAAATTAATTTGTGTTTCTCCCTGGAAATCTCTTATCACACCCGTAACACGAACCCTTTTCCCGGGAATCATATTATTATAAAATCCAGTCTCGTTTATTAATTGTCCTAGAGTTGGTCTTCCGCTTACAGGAAGAATGGTAGGATCGCACATAACTTGGACTCCACTCCATTCCCCACCAGCTATCCTTTGAATATATGCTGCCTTTCTTAAAGTGGATAGTCCATATATCTGCGGATTTGTTACCACAATACCTTCAATAGTTACAGTATCTCTATAGATTGGGTTCTTAAAAGTTGGACTTATATATTCGGGTAAAGTATTGTTCCCATATATCAGTTGGTCGGAATTGACAAATTGAATACTATCAATTTTAATTTGAGGATATGGATTTTGAGCACTTATTTTTACTAAAAATAAGTTTAAAGTAATAATTCCAAATACAATTTTTTTCATTAGAGTTTATTAAATAGTGCATTGTTTTCTTTGAAGACAATTACTTAGTGCATTATTTGTTCATTTTTAGTAGAATAAGTAAACAATATCTATTAAAATTGAATTTAAGTTATTGATAATCATGTTTATAAATTCTATTTACATATATATGCAATAGCTTTTTTACTTGTTTTGGGTGATACAAGCTATTCTGTTTACCTTTAATCTAATAATAGCACTATGTAGGTTATTAGATATTTAATCATGGACAAAATCATTTCTCGAATAAAAAATGGCAACTTAGAAGAATTGGATAAGGTTTATTTAAAAGTTAAACCAGCATTTTTAAATTATGCTACCAAATACTTTCCTCAGTTATCTATTGATGATATAGAAGATGCATACCATGATGCCATGATATTATTTTATCAAAATATACAGCGTGGTATTCTTACCGAAATACAAAGCAGTTTAAGTGCCTATGTTATTCAAATTGGTAAGATTCGATTAATTAAGCAAACGGAGCAAATAGCTAAGGCAAATGGTATCATGGAAAATTGGGCTAAATATGCATGGCCTGAAGATAATTATGACCGTAAAATTGACTCTACCGTTCACTTTGTTTTGAGTAAAATGAATGATACATGTAAGGCACTTTTGGAGTTGTTTTATTTTGAAAAAAAATCAATGACAGAAATCGCTCAACTACTCGGTTATAAAACCGCTGATACCGTTAAAAGTCTTAAAAGTAGGTGTATAAATAGATTTGTAGAAGGTTTTAATGAAATAAAAAATACTTAGATGAACAGCAGAGAAATCATACTTTCAGATAGCGATCTCGAACATTTCGATGAATTATTTAGCAGGTCGTTAACACACGAAGAATTCCTTCATTTAAAAAGCGCTCTACAAAATGATTCTTCTTATTTAGACAAGTATCTTTTGTATCGTTCATTAATGCGTTTTATTGAGTTAAATGCACTTGATAATAATATATTGACTCAGAGATTTAATGAACTAGACTCATTGGCTACGGATGCCCCCAAAAGAAAATTATGGCTGTCGTTTTTGGTTGCTGCTAGTTTAATGTTATTGACGTTTATATTCTTCTTTTTTAACCAGCATAACAATAAATGGTATACTGTATACGAGCAATATAAAAACACTGAAACAGGATTGCCCATTTTAATGGATCGTGAAGAGTTAAATCCGATGCAAGAGGCATTTATTAAATTTGCTGAAGAAGATTATGGCGCAGCCTTAGTCATGTTTCAATTATTGCCTCAAAATGATACTACTATTTATTACCAAGGGGTTTGCTATGAATTCATGAATAGTTTTGATTCCGCAGCGAAATACTACAACGTATCGCTTAAATCGCCTATTGTTTATCTTGCACAAAAATCTGACTTTAGGTTGGCGTTGATAGCAATACACAACAAAGATAAAAGTGCATTAAAATTAATGGGTAAAGTAGCAAGTGACACAACTCAATTGTATCAACAAGTTGCTAGCGATATATTATCATTACTGGATAAGTAAGATGTCACTTCCAGTGATTTTAAAGTTTGCCCAATATATTGGATTGGCCCATTCGGGGTGCAAAACATAATTTTTGATTTTGATTTTAGACTGACGAACCATAGATGATAATGATTTTCCTGTATGTAAATTTTGATATAAATCCTGAAACATTACTGAACTAGATAAGTTATCTGCATCCCAGTAGGATGATATAATAGTTGGTACCCCTTTGTAAATGTATTGTTGTTGTATTGACTTTAATCCTTCTGATGGAGCAATTTTTCCTCCACCTGTAGCGCATCCATGTAAAATTAAAACACTTGTTTTATCTATAGAATTTTGGTAATTACTTTTTACGCTTAATGATTTATATTCATCAAATAATACGCTCATGCTGTGGGATATAAAGTGCATCCAAGGTTTAGCCACTTTGGGATTATCCATACAGTTAATTGTTGCAATATTTCTAATAGCAGCTCTAAAAGTCTTATTATAAGGTAAACTTTTATCGTCCTCCTTTTTGAATACTATACCTAAATCAATAGGTAAATTGTAATTGATATTGTTTAATAAAAATGAATAATTGGGAATAAAACGAAAAGTATGGGAGTTAATTAAGTAGTCTAGATTTTTCCAAGAAATTCCATCACCTGTGTTATTTACGAGTGCTTCAATCGCTACGTTTTCTGTATACTCGTCATTGCAAATTACAATGTTTGGGGTATTAACTTTGTTCAGATATAATTGTTCAGTAATTTTTTTTGCAACTTTTTCGTATCGTGATACATCGTTGTTTTGTATACATTCTTTTAATTGTAAATTCAGGTGGCTAATATCTAATTCCGGTATGTTGTAATAATATCTTAATCCATTCGAGTCAATAAATGTGGCAAGAATCCAGTGCCTTCCATAGCTTTGGTAATCAATGTAAGTTGATTGGTTTAGCTTACAATAATCTTGAATAGTTTTTACATCGGAGTCTTTTAGTGTTGGATTTTTAGCTTTTTTTTCTATAAATGAAAAATCCTTTGATAGCGTTTTGTAATGCTTTTCAATACATGGATTTAATGTCCAATTATATTGTTGATAAAGGATTTTTATTTCGTTTAGGATTAGCCATTCTTTTAGTGTGTCATGGTAATTATATCCCCACTTATTTAAGAGGCTTTTGTAAAAGTTAGCAAATTGATATTTTGTTTGATTTGATAGGTTCAATAGATCAGTTGATGTATTATTTTGATTTAGTCTTACACTTATCCTGATGTCATTGTATCGCTGTGTATAAAACCGATTCATAACGGAGCCTCTTGAATCATTTATTGATGTTAAAAACTCTTGTTTTATGAATTGTTCGTTTAATTCCATCAAGCTGTCAATGATCTTTATCTTCTGAGGATTAAGATGCATATAAGACTCAGCCAATTGAGTAAGCGTAATGGTTGTATATATCGGATGTTTACTTAATGTATAATTTAGTTTTTTATTGGTTATAAAATAACTCAAGGCCTTTTCTTGTAATGAAATAGCTTTTTGTACTTCTTTATTACAAGCATATAATAATCCTGTTGTGTTATAATTTAATCCTATCCTTACTGGGTCAATTTGTTTTAACTTGTTTAATGCCTCTAGTTCATTTTTATAACATAACATTGCCTTTCGAAAGCTTTGCTTAGCAGAAAAATTTATTGTAATATTTTTTCTAAAAAGGTCGTTGAACGTATTTCCGCGCCTACGATTTATTAGAGCAACAAGGTTGTAGTTTGCGGGTATTTTTTTTAATAATACTTCGGCAGTATCGAGTGTCCTAAGTGCATCTATATAATTAGTACAATTATGCAGATGATAGGCCTGATATAGTTTTAAGTTTATGATTGATTCAATACTTTTATTTTTCGAATGATTAATTTCCTTTTCACAATCATGAAGTATTATTTTACTACTCACCGTATCCATTTGGTTTAAGTAAATAGATAATCGAACCAATTTGGCATTTAAATTTAAGGAGTCTTTGCCTATTTTATTGAGGATATTTTGTGCATGATTGAAATACCCATGTTTCAGAAAAAGATCAGCATATGCTATCAGTTCGTTGGATTGAATAGTTTCATTATTATTTGTAATTATATAAAAAGACAGGTTTGAATACCCGGATTCAATCAGTTTTGATATAGATATATTTTTTGATATGTGTTTCGTTATCTCCTTAATGCATATTGCTTCAACAGTTCTATCAATCTTGACATTATCCTTACAGGAACACACAAATAGAAATAAGAGAACTACTAAAATTAAGTTAAGCTTGATTCCATTTATATTTTGCTTCATTTCTTTTGTGTATGGTACAAATTAAAAAGCCCTCCTATGCACAGTTGCAATTGGGAGGGCTTTGTGGAGCTGCAGGGATTCGAACCCTGGTCCGGAAATGGAATGGTCAAGCTTTCTACACGTTTAGTTAAGCGTTAATTGTCGGGAAAATTCAGGCCGCAAAACCTGCCAAAAAAATCCGTAGCCCATTAAGTTCAATTAAACAACAAAGGCGGTTGGTCAAAAGGCTTTTCCTGATGATGCCCCTGATGCAAGCGCGGTTAAGCTAACACTTGCGAGACAATGGCATGATGCGTAATCTTCCTGATTAGGCAGCCATAGCGAAGTTATTTTCGCCAAATAAAAGTTTGAGCATTAGGTTTAAAGCGCCAACATCTCAATGCGCTACGTGCTTACCTGCCAGATGCTCACCCCGTCAAAACCGGTCAGCCCCTTTTAGTGTAGCAAATATACAATATAAAGTTACGTGCTGAGGTAATAATTCAGGTTTATTTTTAACGAATAGCCTTGTTTGTTCTGTGCCCTAACTTTGCATCCTTAAAAAAAATAGTATTTTAGCTGCCATTTTAAATGTGTATGATAAAAAAGTTTACAGCGGTATTGTTGATGTCTTTCATCTCTACATGGGGTTTCTCGCAGGTTACTGCCCCAAGTTTAACAGAGCAAAATATTACCGAAGATAAAGGTCAGTTTTCGGGAAATTTCCAATCTAATTTTCAGGCTTATGTAAAAGATAGTGCCATTGGCGCAAACACCACGCAGTATGAAAAAGAACTCTCATCTGCCGATGCTTGGTTGTTTTTAAATTATAAATACCGTGGGTTTAATTTTAGTTTACGTTATGATGTTTTTAATAATACACCATTGTTTGATCCTTTTAGAGCCTATACTCAATCTGGTGTTGGCTATTGGCAAGTAAGTAAAGACATCGATAAATTTAATATTACCGTTGGTAATTTTTACGACCAGTTTGGTTCTGGTATCGTTTTTAGAGCTTTTGAAGACCGTAACATTGGTATTGATTTTTCTATAATGGGTGCTCGCGTTATATATAATCCAACTGAAAATACCCGTATTAAAGCTTTTACTGGACAGCAGAAGTTTTTATTTGATAGACGTACGCCAGTTATTAAGGGTGTAAATATAGAACACAGAATTAACGTTTCGGATATTTTCACAGCAGATTTAGGTACTTCTTTTGTTAACCGTACCATCGATCAAAGTACCATGAATACCATTGCATCTACTATAAATAGTTATGCGATTGAAGATAGGTTTGATCCCAAATACAATGTTTTTGCTTACAATGGTTACACCACATTAAGTTTTAAAAATTATAGGTTGTACCTTGAATATACTAAAAAAACACCTGAGGCTTTAATGGGTTTAGACCAACGCATGTTTAAATCATCGGGTGATGTATATTATACTTCGTTATCTTATTCAACCAAAGGAGTGGGGATTAGTGCACAATACAGACGCATCAATAGCTTTCAGTTCCGTACCTCACCTTTAGAAACCAGCCCACTGCCCTCATACGGTGCATTGATCAATTACTTGCCCGCTTTAACCCGTCAAAATACATACAGGCTGTTAGCCCGTTATAATGCCGTTATGCAAGAGTTAGGTGAAAATGCTGCTCAGTTAGAAATGACTTTTAAACCCAATAAAAAATGGCAAATAAATTTGAATGGGGCTGCAACAACAACATTAAAGGGAATTGATTTTAGTAGGGGTATGGATGTTGTGAAGTGGGATACCACCACACGTTTATTTCGAGAGTTTTACATTGATGTTGTACACAAGGTAAACAGTAATTTTAAAGTAATGGGTGGTATTCAAATTATTGGATACAACCAAACCACATTTGAGTTGAAAGCAGATGCCCCATTTGTTCAAGCTTTTACCCCATTTGGAGAAATCACTTACAAATTAACTCCTCAACGTAGTTTAAGAATTGAAGGACAATATTTAATGACCAAACAAGATTTAGGTAACCTTGCAAATTTATTGGTTGAGTTTAATGTAGCACCTAACTGGAGTTTCTCTGTAAGCGATATGGTTAATATTAAACATGGTGCATTAAACAAACCAATTGCTGGAGAAAAGTTTAAATTAGTGCATTATTATAATTTCTTTGCATCATATACTCATAAAACTACTCGTATTACTGCAGCTTGGTTAAAGCAAGTAGCAGGTGTTAACTGCACCGGTGGTGTATGTAGGGTTGAGCCCGCCTTTAGTGGAGCTAGGGTAACATTGTCAACAAATTTTTAAATTTGAATTATGAAAAAATTGCGCATACTAATTAGTTTTATTGTTTTATTAACTTTGGTTGCTTGCGAAGAAGTTCCACCGCTTATTAATTACGAAGAAAGTAAGTCGCTAAAAGATACTACTTATATTTTAAGTACTGTTCCTGTGGCAGAACCTATAAATGTATTGCTTGAGGATGTGTCTGGTGTTAAATGTGTGAATTGCCCAGATGCTGCAGTTATTGCAAAGAGTATAATGGATGCCTTTCCTGGTCGTGTATTCACAACAGTAATGCATCCTAATCTAAATTCTTTGTCAAGTTTCGTATCCCCAATCACCAAAGCAGGACACGAAAGTCTATATGATTTTAGAACCAATGATGCCAAAGAAATACTTGAGCTTTGCGGAATACCAGGAGCCTTACCTCGTGGTTTCATTAATAGAAAACAATTCATTGATCAACCCTCACGCTTCTTGGGAAGAACCGATTGGTATGTAAAATGTGAGCAAGAACTTGATGGAACAACTCCTGTTAATATTGATTTAGAATCAACTTTTGATGATGCAAAACAAGAAGGTATAGCTAAGATCAAATTCACCTACACATCTGCTGTTAACAAAAAGCAATATTTTTCAATTGTACTTATAGAAGATAGTATTCTTGACACGCAAGAGTACCAAGATCCATTAACATTTGAAGTAAAGTACAATAATGATTATGTGCACATGCATGTGTTGCGAGATGTGGTTACTTTTGCACAAGGTGATGCTGTTGCAAAGGATACTGCAACTAGTTTTATTCCAGGTCGTGTATTTGAGAAAGAATATAAATTTAGTATGAATGTGAGTGAGCTTATTAAGGTAAATCCTAAACATGCTAAATTGTTAGTTTTTGTCCATGAAGGTGTACCTTATTTGAATGTTTTACAGGTAAAAGAAATTCACGTAAAAGACTAATGCGGTTTATTTTTTTTGTTTTGCTATGCGCAGTGTTAATGGTTATAAATGCATGTTCAAACGCTGACGATTTAGCTTACAGCCAACGTATTATGCAGCAAAGGGCTGCAATCACCTATAAGTTTTTAGACCCTGCAACAACACCTTTAACGCAGGCTAAGCTAGCCAATTTTAAAGGCTTACCATATTATGAGGTAAATAAAAATTATTTGGTTGAAGCTACTTTTAATTCAAGCGGAAATCAAACCATATTTGCCATGCCGCATACCTTAAATAGAGCTTATGAATACGTTGAGGTAGGAACTTTATCATTCAATCTAAACGGTAAAAACTTACAATTAATGAGCTATTTACGTAAAGGTGAAATGGGCGATTCGGTGCAGCTTTTTGTTCCGTTTACCGATTTAACCGGAGGAAAAACAACCTATAGTGGAGGACGTTATTTAGATGTGAAAGCCACGTTAAGTGTCAAAAAAGTTCGGATTGATTTTAATTTAGCCTATAATCCATATTGCGCTTACAATGTAGACTTTAGTTGCCCTATTCCACCAAAGCAAAATCATTTACCTGTGGCCATAGAAGCAGGGGAGCAGTATAAAACAGTATATTAGGCAGGCTAACAAATTCAGGCATATTTAGGGAATAAATCTGTAAGCTTTGTTCAAGATGTGTATATTCGCATCGCTTTAAAATATAAAATTTTATGAAATACGATGTAACCGTTATAGGTTCGGGCCCCGGAGGCTATGTAGCAGCAATACGTTGCGCTCAGTTAGGTTTAAAAACTGCCATCATCGAAAAATATAGTACACTGGGCGGAACATGCTTAAATGTAGGCTGTATTCCATCTAAAGCGTTATTAGATTCATCAGAACATTACCATAATGCAGTGCATAATTTTACAATACATGGTGTTGACATTAAAGGTGAAGTTCAGGTAAATTTAAAACAAATGATTGAACGCAAAAATGGCGTGGTTAAGCAAACCTGCGAAGGCATCGATTATTTGATGAAGAAAAATAAAATTGATGTGTTTCAAGGTGTGGGCTCGTTTGTAAATAAAAATACCATTAAAATAAGTGGCGAGAAGGAACAAACGATTGAAACTGATAAAGTAATTATTGCCACAGGTTCTAAACCATCAACTTTACCAGGTATAGAAATTGACAAGAAACGAATTATTACAAGTACAGAAGCTTTAAACATGACCGAAGTACCTAAACATTTAATTGTTATTGGTGGAGGTGTAATCGGGTTAGAGCTAGGTTCGGTATATGCTCGTTTAGGCTCCAAAGTTACGGTAGTTGAATATTCAGGTAGCATTATTCCAACTATGGATGCTGCTTTAGGTAAAGAGTTACAACGTGTTTTACGCAAACAAGGTTTTGATTTTAACTTTAACCATAAAGTAAAAACGGCTAATGTAAAAGGTAAAGAAGTTACAGTAACTGCCGAAAATGAAAAAGGTGAAATGGTAGAGTTTAAAGGCGATTACTGTCTACTTAGTGTTGGCCGCAGGGCATATACTAGTGGTTTAGATCTAGAAAATACTGGTTTAAAAG
>CALPIR020000008.1 GCA_943323675.2 Chitinophaga pinensis
CAGAGGTCCAAGTAGATTTGGAAGTGAAGGCGGAGACAGAAGACCGTCAACGCGTCCTTACACCAAACGCACTGAAGGTGGAAGTGAAGACAGACGTCCAAGCAGATTTGGAAGCGAAGGCGGAGACAGAAGACCATCAACACGTGGTGGTGGAAACGAAAGAGGAAGTCGCTTTGACAGAAACGAAGACAATGACCGCAGACCAACGCGTACAACCGGAAAATCGGGTCGTCCTTACATGGTTAGGGGTGCTAAAGCGCGCGATTTAAAGGCCAAAAGTGAAGAAATGATGGAGTCTTTGTCTCCTGAAATTGTTCGTTTAAACAGGTACATATCTAATGCAGGAATTTGTAGTCGTAGGGAGGCCGATGACTTAATTTCTGCAGGTTTGGTTTCGGTTAACGGAGATATTGTAACAGAAATGGGATATAAGGTTTCACCAGGTGATGAAATCCGATACAATAACGAAAGACTGAGTTGGGAAAAGAAGGTTTATTTATTGATGAATAAACCAAAGGATTCCATTACGACCAGCGATGATCCTGAAGGCAGAAAGATAATTATGGACTTAATAAAAGATCCTCGTTTACCTAGGGTTTATCCGGTTGGCAGGCTAGATAGAAACACAACAGGAGTTATTTTATTAACCAATGATGGAGAATTAGCCCAGCGTTTAACTCACCCCAAATACAGCGTAGTAAAAGTATACAAGGCTGTGTTAAACAAAAGCTTTGCAGCAAAAGACCTACAAGAATTGGGTAATAATGGGGTTGAATTAGAGGATGGACCAATAAAACCTGATGGTGTTGGTATTCCAAGTGCCAGCGAAAAAAATGTAGTACTGGTTCAAATTCATAGTGGTCGTAATCACATTATTCACCGCATGTTTGAGGCAATGGGTTATTTGGTTGATAAATTAGATAGACTAGAGTTTGCTGGATTAGAGCGAAAGGGTTTAGACAGAGGGGAGTGGAGGCACTTAGATGATAAAGAAATAAAGAAACTGAAAAAGCTGGTTCAAATGAAGTAGTTTTTCCCGAAATAAAATTTAATTTTGCTTACTTTTATACGTTAATATTATGAACACATCATTATTGTTTATAGGTAATTTAGGTGGTGGCGAATGGATCGTTATCATTTTAGTTGTGGTGTTATTATTTGGTGGTAAAAAAATTCCTGAGTTAATGCGTGGCGTTGGTCAAGGCATTCGTGAGTTTAACGATGCTAAAAAGAACGTTAAATCTCAAATTGAAGAAGGAATGAAAGAAAAAGATAACCAACCAACATCAACAACAAAAGAATAGTGGAAAACTATAACTCACTAAAACACATACAATCCGATATTCAACAAAACAAGACTACCCTGCGTGGTCTTGTTTTGCATTATTTGGGTAACATAAGCTCGCGCAAGAACTTGAACGCATTTATTGAAGTGTTTCAAGAGGAGGCCTTGGAGCAAGCAGACGTTATTGACCAAAAAATAATGCAGGGCACTGCTGGTAAATTAGCAGGATTGGTTATTGGTCTCAAGGATAATATTTGTTATAAAAACCATCAGGTTACCGCATCTTCAAAAATCTTAGCGGGTTTTGAGTCGGTTTATAGTGCCACTGTTGTGGAGCGTTTATTAGCAGAAGATGCAATTATTATTGGTCGTTTAAACTGCGATGAGTTTGCAATGGGTGCGTCTAACGAAACATCCACATATGGTCCAGTAAAAAATGCTTTTGATGAGACACGTGTTTCCGGTGGTTCTTCTGGAGGTGCAGCTGTAGCTGTGCAATCTGATATGTGTCAAGCAGCTATTGCAAGTGATACAGGAGGATCTGTTCGTCAACCTGCTGCATTTTGCGGAGTAATTGGCATTAAGCCCACTTATGGTAGAGTTTCACGTAATGGTTTAATTGCGTATGCCTCTTCGTTTGATCAAATTGGCCCGATAACCAAAAGCATGCATGACATGCAACTTCTTATGGAGGTTATATCTGGAAAGGATGAAGCTGATGCCACAAGTTCATCAAATTCAGTTCCAGAATACACTGCTGCACCAGCTCCTAATAAACAAAAAATTGCTTACATAAAAGAGTGTGTTTATCACGAAGGGATTGATCCTGAAGTACAAAAATCAACCTTGGATGTAATTGAAAAACTAAAACAACAAGGCCATGAAGTTGCAGAAGTAAGCTTTCCTTACTTAGAACAATTGGTTCCTGTTTATTATGTACTTACTACAGCTGAGGCCTCTTCAAACTTATCCCGTTTTAGTGGTTTAATGTATGGTCATCGCAGTGCAAGTGCAACAGACCTAGAAAGCACTTTCCGCAAATCGCGTAGTGAGGGTTTTGGTACAGAAGTAAAAAGAAGAATTATGCTTGGCACCTTTGTGCTTTCGGCAGGGTCGTATGAAGCATACTATACTAAGGCACAAAAGGTAAGGCGTTTGGTTCAAGAGAAAACCAACGAATTGCTTGGCCATTATGATTTTTTACTTTCGCCAACAACACCAACTACTGCCTTTAAATTTGGCGAAAAAACGAATAATCCTATTGCCATGTATTTGGCCGATATTTTTACGGTACACGCAAACATAAGCGGTAATCCAGCCATTTCTGTTCCTATGGGTAAACATACTAATGGTATGCCAATGGGTGTTCAGTTAATGGCGAAACATTTTTGTGAAAGCGAAATGATGCAACTTGCATCAACAATCTAAGAGGCGCTAATTATTTTATATTGAAGTAAAATTTGAAAAAGGTACACAACATACTATTGGGTATAATGCTGTTATTAACCATAGCAGCCAATGCGCAAAACGAACAGGTTTATATTCAACGACTATCAACCCTTAAATCGCAGGTTGAAATGACCTATAATCCTGCAGTTAAAAAGCACATTGACGCTTACTTAGCTAATCCGGAAAGAACCCGCGAATTAATAGGATTAAGTAAGGTTTATTTCCCCATGATTGAACGTTCGTTGCGTGCCAAAAACATACCTATAGATATGAAATATCTAGCTGTGGCTTTGGCAGAACTAGACCCTTTGGTACAGGCTCCTAGTGGAGCAAGCGGTATGTGGATGATGCCCTACAACGTATCGAAAATGTATAAGCTAAAAGTAAATTCATACATTGATGAGCGCAAGGATCCGATAAAATCAACCAACATTGTTGCCACACACTTTAAAGATTTATTCTCAATTTATCGTCAATGGCCTCTTGTAATAGCAGCATATACCTCTTCACCTGTTATGTTAAACAAAAGCATTCGCATGGCGGGAAATAGCATGCATTTTTGGGATTTGTACCAATACATACCAGAGGGTACAAGGGAGGTTTATCCTAAATTTATAGCAGCAGCCTACATCTGTAATTTTTATAAGGAACACGGAATAAAACCCGCACCTGCCGCATTATTTAATGAAACAGATAGCGCAATGGTTCGTAAATGGTTGTCGTTTCAGCAAATCTCTAGTACGCTTGAAATACCAATTGAGCAACTAAGAAAACTGAACCCAATATTTAAAAAAGATGTCATTCCATACACATTAGAGGGGTATCTGCTAAAACTTCCTAAGTCTAAGGCTAAGTATTTCAATTTATTAAACGATAGTATTTACAAGCCAACTGTTAGTCCAGGAGATTTTGCTCCAGTTGTAATACAACGCATACCAGGTGATACACCAGGTTCTTCATCCAACGGCATTAATAAACCAGATAATACGGTAGTTAATCGTAATGAACCAACGCCTGTATTCGATAAAAAGCGGGTGTATTACACGGTTAAAAAAGGTGATATTATTGCTGACGTTGCCGATTGGTTTGATGTAACACCACGAGAAATAAAAAGCTGGAATAAACTAAAATCGGAAAAACTTCGTGCAGGGCAAAAGCTAATTGTTTGGGTTAAACAAAGCAAAACAGGCTATTACAAGCGCATTAATAGCATGAGTGCAAGCCAAAAGAAAAAGCTTAAACGAAAAGATTAATAAATAACTTTAATCTTCGAATAACTCTAGTGGCGATGGCACCTTAAATACCAAAAAATTAGTTCCTAGGAAGTTAATTACCACATTTATACCTATTGATAAAACGTTGCTTACGAATGTTCCATTAAGCAATAGCCAAGCGCTTAGTTTAGCAAAACCAAGCAACTCTACAATGGGTGCAATTGTTGTTTCAGGATGTAAATAATGATCGCAGGCATAGTTAAATGCTAAATACACGAAAAAAGTAAATGCATACACAATAATGTATTTCAGTAAATACTTTTCGCCATCTTCTGCTTGGTCAACGTAAGTCCAAAGCTTGTTAAGCGCAAATCCCACAAAAAACCCCATAATGTAACCAATAGCCTTTGAAACTAGGTTGTATTGCGGAAACTGCAAAGCAATAAGCCAAAACACCATTAAGCTGGCAATGGTACTTGCAACACCCACAAAACCAAATTTCATAAACTTGTGTAGGAAGGGGTAGCGTCTAATCCATTTGCGAAATAATTTAATATAATTCACGCATCAAATGTATAAAAACTAACTATACCGAGCAACAACCGCATTTCAACAAATGAAAATAATAATTAAGCCGATGCTTTTATATTTTATATTTGATGCGTTATATTGCCCCTTTAATTTTATACACTGCAGTAGATAGAACATGGAATACGATCCAATTAAAAAAGACCTGGGAACGGTATTTAACAAGTCGCTTTTTTTGCGCAAAATATTTTATAAGCTTTTAGATTTATTATTGCTTCGTACTTGGCATATACATCGTGAATTGCGTGCTTGGCCGAAGTTTAAAGGGCCTTTTACCATGCTTGATGCTGGCTCCGGGTTTGGCCAGTATAGTTTTTACATAGCCAACAAAAACAACAAATGTGTTATTGATGCAGTTGATGTAAAAGACGATCAAATTGCAGATTGTGCGCAATTTTTTAAGGCTTGCGAAATAACCAATGTTAATTTTGAACTTGGAGATTTAACCAAACCACATGCCACCAATAAATATGATTTGGTTTTATGTGTTGATGTAATGGAGCACATTTTAGAGGATGTTGATGTGTTTAAACACTTTAATCAAAGCATGAAGAGTGGTGCTATGTTGTTAATATCAACACCAAGTGACCAAGGTGGAAGCAATGCAGATGAGCACGGAGAATCTTTTATTGGTGAACACGTGCGTGATGGTTACCCGGTAGAAGAAATGCGTGATAAATTAAAGCAAGCAGGTTTTAATAAAGCTGAAATACTTTACTCTTATGGCGCTCCAGGAAAAATTGCATGGAAATTAAGTATGAAATACCCTATGAGTATTTTAAATGTAACCAAAGCGTTTTTTGTTTTGTTACCTGTTTATTACATCATAACTTATCCGTTTGCCTATTTATTAAATTGGGTTGATACCTATACCACACACAAAACCGGGACAGGGCTTATTGTTAAAGCTTGGAAAGACTAGTTAATATCTGTAATGTGGGTTTAATACTTAAATAAAATTACTGTGAACCTGCCATTTACCATAGCTAAAAGATATTTTTTTTCGCGTAAACAGGGCGGAGGTTTTAGTTTAATTACCGTAATTTCTGGAATATCTCTTTTGGGCTATATGGTTGGTGCTGCAGCATTAATTATTGTACTAAGCGTTTTTAATGGATTTGAGCGGCTTTTTTCTTCGCTGTACACCAACTTCGACAGCGACTTAAGAATTACATCAACTACTGGTAAAATAATTAATCCTGAGCAAATTAACTGGGCCAAATTCGAACTAGTAGAAGGCGTTGAAACTTACAGCAAGGTTGTAGAAGAAAATGTGTTATTGCGTTACAACAACCAACAAAGCATTGCTACCTTAAAGGGCGTTGACATAAACTATGTTAATGTAACAAAATTTGATAGCATGTTGGTTGGTGGATATGTTGATGTTAGACAAGACAGTATTTACGCTATTGTTGGTCAGGGCATTGCCTATCGCCTATCAATAGACCCTAATGATTTATTTAAAGCATTGGCTATTTATGTACCTAAACGAGATGTGCAAACCATTATTAATCCAGATGATGCCTTTAATAAAGCGCTTGTAATCCCTAGTGGTGTTTTTGCTGTTCAAGAAGAGGTAGATAATAAATATGTAATTTGTCCACTCCATTTCGCACAAGAATTATTAGGTCGTAATGATGCATTTACAGCCATTGAAGTTAAGTTGGAACCCAATGTAAATGTTGATGAGGCGAAAGCGGCTATACAACATGTTTTGGGTCAGGGCTTCACCATTAAAAACAGGTTCGAACAACACGATGCTTTTTTTAAGGTTATGCGTTCAGAGAAAGCCATTAGTTATATTATCTTATTGTTTATCCTGCTAATAGCCGCATCAAACACCATAAGTTCTTTATACATATTGGTGATGGAAAAAAAGCGCGACTTACAAATAATGAAAAGCATGGGTCTTACAGAAAATCAAGCGGCTAATATATTTAAGTTAGAAGGGTTGATAATCGCTTTTGTTGGAGGCACCTTGGGTATAATACTTGGTTTAATCCTGTGTTACTTGCAAGATCAATATGGTTTTATAGCATTACAAGCTTCATCAAATGTGATGTTTAGTTCTTATCCTATAAATGTTATATGGACCGATGTAGTACTAGTATTCACAACGGTTTTGGTCTTAGGCTACATTACCACCATTTACCCATCTAATCGTGCCAGACAAGCCGTTTTAGGCTGACCTCTTATCCTTGCGCTTTTTGATGTAGTTATTAATGATAGGTATTGATGTAACCACAATAAAACCAATCACAATTAGGTCTAAGTAATCTAGTGCATCAGGAAAAATAGAACCCACGTAATAGCCTGCACCTGTTATGGTTAGTGGCCAAACCAAAGCACCAATTAAATTAAACAAAAAGAATGTTTTTGGGTTTACCCTTACTACTCCAGCTAATATAGGTGCAAATGTGCGCACAATCGGCAAAAACCGACCTAAAATAAGGGCAACGCCACCATGTTTTTGATAAAACTCGGCTGCCGTATAAATATATTTTTTCTTAAAAAACAGGGAGTCTTCTTTTTTGTATAGGTTCTGCCCTGTTTTAAATCCAAATAAGAAACCTGCATAGTAACCGGAAAAAGCAGCGGCAGCAATACTCAGTATTAATGTTGCTAGCTCCACATCCAATACCTTTAAATAGCAAAGTAACCCAACAGTAAATAACAAAGAATCTCCTGGCAAGAAGAAGCCGAAAAACAGCCCATTTTCTATGAAAATCACCAACAGTACCAGCGTTAGTCCACCAAAATCAACCAATGCCTTTGGTTTAAAAATATCCCAAAAATTTTCCAAGGGGTTAAATACTTAGTTGGTAAACATAGGCAACAATTACAACAAAGCCAAACAAAAAAGGCTTTCCCGATAAGGAAAGCCTTTAGTAAAAACATTATCTAATGTAATATATTATTTCTTTTTAGTGCTCGCTTTTTTGGTCGTTGGCTTTTTAGCGCCAGACTTTTTAACTAAAACCTTTTTCGGCTCAGTACCAATTTTAGCAATAACTTTTGCTAATTTACTTTTCTGATTCGCAGCTTTATTTTTGTGAATCACGTTTTTCTTAGCCAATTTATCTAGTAGAGAAGCCACTTTAGTATATAAAGACTGTGCTTCTGCCTTATCAGTGCTTGTGCGTACAGTTTTTATCAAAGTACGGGTAGTTTTAGCCTGATATCTGTTTCTTAAGCGCTTCGCAGCGTTAGCTCTAATTCTCTTTTTTGCTGATTTATGATTAGCCATCTTTCTGTACGTTTTTTCTTAAAAAGGACTGCAAATATAAGGCAATATTTTAAAAATCAAGTTTTTCAATAAAAATTATCCTCAAACTGCAAAACTTTCACCACAACTGCATGTACGAGTGGCATTTGGGTTGTTGAAAGTGAACCCCTTACCATTCAGGCCATCAGAAAAATCTAATTCTGTGCCAAATAAATAAAGGATACTGCGTACATCACAAACCACCTTAACACCATTGTGCTCAAACACTTGGTCACCATCTTTGGGTTGGTTGTCAAAGTCTAAATCATAAGATAAACCAGAACATCCTCCGCTATTCACACCAACACGTAAAAAGTGTTCTGGCGAATGGTTCTGTTCTATTTTTAAGTCGGCAATGCGTTTGCTTGCTTTTTCTGTAACTGTAATCATATTTTAAATGATTTATTGATGCGAATTTACAACTATTAAACCACACTGCAAGTTGATTGTTTGATTAACCGTATTGGTAATGTAAAATTTAGCGTTTTTTTATTAATGCACCGAAACCATGTAATATTGCACATGGCATTTATACTTTGCATTGATACTGCTACTGAAGTTTGTTCCGTAGCGGTGTTTAAAAAAAACGAACTATTGGTTATTAACGAAATAAAGGAGGGAAATATTCATGCATCTGTCCTAACTACGTTAATAGAAAACACCATCAAAGAAGCTAATTTAACACTTAAACAGTTAAATGCCATTTGTGTGAGTAAGGGTCCTGGATCTTATACGGGTTTGCGGGTTGGTGTGTCAACTGCTAAAGGCTTGTGTTATGGGCTAAATATTCCGTTGTTATCTGTTAACACATTACAGGGTATTGCAGGATTTTACATGCAACAAAACCCAAACAATAAATTCACCCTTTGCCCGATGATTGATGCGCGTAGGATGGAGGTTTATGCCGCTTTGTTTGACATTAACCTGCATGAAGTTATACCAACGTATGCGGTAGTTATTGATGAAAAAAGTTTTGCTGATGAACTAAACCAACAACATGTGCTGTTTTTAGGAAATGGCGCTGAAAAATGTAAGACAACCATTATACACCCTCATGCTGTTTTTGTTGATGGTGTGCAATGCTCTGCTGCTGGTTTGGGCGAATTGGCTTACCAACAATATTTGTCAGGTAAATTTGAGGAAACTGCATACTTCGAGCCTTTTTATTTGAAGGACTTTGTGGGAACGGTGGCTAAAAAACAGTATTAGTTACAGCTCATTAATTAACGCCATAAACAAATTGGTAAGCTTTAATTCTGATGCTGCCGCAACGGCAATTATTTCTTTTATATCAACAGGTTTTAAATTATCAGGATCGCATTCGTCTGTTAAAACACTAACAGCTGCGCATGGTAAACCCATGTGGTGCGCGGCTATTACCTCGGGCACGGTGCTCATTCCTACAGCATCAGCACCAAGATGTTTTAAGTAACGGTACTCTGCTCGTGTTTCTAGCATTGGTCCAGGTACCGAAACATATACGCCTTTGCGCAATGTAATGTTTAAACGTTTGGCAATGTTTTCTATCTTGGCATTGGTTGGTGCATGATAAGGTGCACTCATGTCAGGAAAACGCGGCCCTAATGCGTCTAAATTTTTGCCAATAAGCGGATTGCTGGGTTGAAGGTTTATGTGGTCGTTTATCAGCATTAAATCGCCTTTACGCCAGTTTAAATCTAAACAGCCTGCCGCATTGGATAGCAGCAAAAACTCAACACCCAAAAGTTTCATCACCCTAATGGGTAATACAATTTGTTGCATGCTGTATCCTTCGTAATAATGAAAGCGTCCCTGCATGGCCAAAACCTTTTTGTTGCCCAGCGTGCCATAGATTAATTTACCTGTGTGGCTTTCAACGGTTGATATAGGAAAATTTGGAATGTCTTGATATGCTATTTCTTTAATGATATTAATGTGGGTGGCCAGATGCCCTAAGCCTGTTCCTAAAACAATGCCTATTTGTGGGTTGGTAATACCTTGTTGTATTAAGTATTCAGCTGCTTGAGTAATTTTTTCCATAACCAGTAGAAATAAAATAATGAATATGATACAAAGATGGAATGATATTATGGATTAGCAAATGATGTTTGATATTAGGATATTTTATTTGGCGCAGCGTACAAATATTTATTAATATTGATTGATGGTTTTAATAAGGGGGTGAAACCGAATTAAGGTGAATAAAATGAATAAAGGCGTTGATGTATATTTAACCGAAGGCTGTGGTAGGTGCAACTTAGTTGGCACACCCAAATGTAAGGTTCATAAATGGAATAATGAACTTGTTTTATTGCGAACAATAATACTTGATTGTGGATTAACCGAAGAGGTTAAATGGAGTATGCCATGTTATACTTACAACAACAAAAATGTATTGATGTTGGTCGCCTTTAAATCCTATTGCGTCATTAGTTTTTTAAAGGGTGCATTATTAAAAGACAGCAAAAATATTTTAGATAAGCCTGGCGAAAACTCACAACACGGAAGGTTTATTAAGTTTACCAAAGACAGTGATATAGTTGTTATGGAAAAAACCATTAAACAATACATTCTGCAGGCCATAGAAATTGAAAAGGCTGGATTGAAAGTGGAAACGTTACCAAACCCGGAACCAATTACAGAAGAGCTTGTAAAAGCAATGGAAGAAAATAGCGACCTTAAACGGGCATTTTTTGGTTTAACACCCGGAAGGCAGCGCAGCTGGATTCTTCACTTTTCATCAGCCAAACAGGCTCAAACCCGCTTGTCGCGTATTGAAAAGTGCACGCCTAAAATACTACAGGGAAAAGGGTTTCACGATTAGCGCTTGAACTAAAAGAAATTAATTAAACCGAAAAGTGCGTTAAAAAATTTACCTTTTGCTAATTTTCACAGAAAACATTTCAATACAAACCAAAGTGTAAGCATGTAAAAAGGTGCCAATAGAAGTGTTAATCCGAATAATACTGAATCATAAAAAATATTACCATTGGTGGCTTTTTGGGTAACCATTTGCATAACTCTATAATGCGGCCAAAGCCAAAATAATAATGGAAGCTTGGCGCTGAATAGTTTTGGTGTATTTGGGTTTGATGTTAACCATTGTTCTTGCTTAAGCACTTTTAGTACGTTTTGCTGGGTTGATTCTGCATGTTGCCAAGCGTTTATTAAGAATTTGTGTTCAATGCTTTGTGGGCCCAAGCCATTGTTAATGTAAGCCAATTGTTGTAAATCAAGCACTATACGGTTGTTAAACAATTCTACAAAATGTGCGGCACTGCCAATCACATTAAAATCCATTTGTGTAAGTTGTTTGCCATAATTAATCAACACCGATTTGCCAGCCCCTTTATAGTGCTCGTAGGTTAAACCTACGGGAACAATTATGGTGTTTTTAGCAGGTGTATTACTATTCCATGCCCTTAAAATAATACGTGCGGCCCCCTTTTTTTGCTTACGTAAGCGCCAATTGTTTTCACTAATGCCTTCGCCAAAAATCAACACCATTTCGTTTCTGGTAAGGGCCTCGTATACGGCATCAAATGTTTCAAAGTTTTTATCAAGATTTTCTTTCCCTTCGCTAATCCTATAAAGCGGTAACATGTTAAGCCTCTTGAATATTGAGGCTAATATCTTATTGTTAAAAGCATCACCCCTTGCCAAAAAGTGCATGGGCCTGTTTGCATATGCAGCAATTAAGAGTGCATCCATAAATGAACTTGGGTGATTGGCCACCAATAATACGGGTCCTTGCATGGGGAGCTGTTGTAAAAAACGCACCATGGTTTTGCGATAATAAAGGCGTAAACCCAATTTTATCAGTGTTTTAATAAACCAATAACTACTCATGAATTAGTTTTGCTGTTCTGTATTTTAGCAAGAATACTAAAAATAGTTGTGCAAGCAATTGTGCTATTAATGCGCCATTAATTTGCCAAAATGGAATTAGTAATAAACAAGATGTGAAAACAATGGCAATGCCAATTGAGCTGATAACAAGCACGCTATTTTGCGCATTTACTTTGTATAGTTTGTATACATCAAAGGCATACACAAACGGTAAAAATATTAAAGAAGTTAACAGCAAGTATGTTTCAGGAGCAAAGGCGAACTGATAAACATAATACATTACACCCCATAATATAGGAGCGCCAAGCAAACTCATCATCAGCCCTAACCCTATAAAATTGTATTGTAAAGCCACTATTTGTTTGGGCTTTAAGCGATAAATGTTTTTAACAAAAGGATTAATTATAAAGCCAGGTATGCCTAGAAAAAAAGATACAAAACCCATTAATACTTGATAGGTTCCTGTAAGTGATTTTGTGCTTAAACCATTCATTACATACAAATCTATCTTGAACTGTAATAATGCAACAATACCTAATAGTAAAAACGGAATAGAACCCCATAAGTGGGCTAGGTTAAATTGTGTTAAACTCATGCCCTTTAGGCGGATGATCAAAGCGGGCATTAGCCAAACAACTCGCCCTACATGAGATAATAACACGAGTAGTAATGCTTCTTGAAACGATAAATTGTGGTGCCAAAAAGTTAATCCAAACATTAAAAAGACAAAGGCAGCTGCTTCAGAACGCAGGGCAAGGGAGAAGTTTTTTTCGTAGGTTATAATAGCTTCAAGTGTCTGTGAAATAAATCGTAATAAAACCCAAGAAATTAAATATATGGCTGTTTGAAAAGGGTAATTAAAAAAAATCAATAGCAAGGTGGTTGGCAATAAAACAAAAGCCCTTGTTAGGGTTGATTGCTGCAGGTAATGATTGATTTTAGCTGGGTGCTTACTAAATTGTAGCAATAGATAATCTTTGTTTCCCCAAGAAACCAAATGCACTGCTATGTAGTAAGCCAACTGCAAAGCTACTACCTGCCCCCAAGTAGTTGCTCCGCTTTGTTTAATTACAAAAAAAGCAAGTACCTGATTAACTAAACCGGGCAATAGTTGGTATAAACTATTGCCCAGTATTGGAGTTGTTTTACTAAATAATTTTGAAAGCGTTATGCTGCCCATGTTGTTGTTGGAGCAATGGTTTTATTTAATCTTGGCCCATACTTTCTAGTTCTTGCATTGTACGTAAGGTGTAGTTGCTCGGAATGTCAAAAAAGGTATCATTTACTTTTTGTGCGCTCACTTTTGTTGCAACAACTTTGGCTTTTATACCACCCATATTCATGCTGTATTCCATCATTAAACCCTTTATTTTATCAAATCCAGGAGCGGTATTTCCCTGGGCAAGTAAAGGTAAGTCGGGAGTGTAAAAACACTCAACTGTTTCTGTTTTTCCGTCTAAGACGTATGTTAATTTAGCTTTTTTACACTTATATCCTGCAATTGTTTTGGTTTCGTTTATTTCCTCAACCTTAATGTCTTTTATGTTCGATTTTTCTTGCTGTTTTTTCATTTCAGCTTCGGTTTGTTTAATGGCAGTTTTTTGTCCCATCATATCCATAAGCAAATAAAATTCCTTTTTTTGGCTATTGTTAATAGTAATGGTATTGCCCATACCGCTTGGCATCTCGGTGCGCGAGTTTTCGTTTTTAAAATACATACTCACTTTTTTGGGTAGCATAGCTTCTGCTTGTTTCATTTCGGGCGATAAATCTAAAAAGGTAATATCAAACTCGATAAGTCCTTCGTGAATTTTTTGTTGTGCGCTAAAAGAAAATAATAGACCACTAACAACGGTAAGTAGTAAAGAAATGTAAATAATTTTTTTCATTTTGGTTTTTATTAATGCTGTTTTACCAACTTAGTTTTTCTTTATTTAAAAATGCAGCAATGCCGCGTTTACAATCGTCTGTTGCACGTGCTTTTGCATTAGTTTGTGCAGCGTATTCTAAAGCTGTACTTACATCCATGCTTTGTATATCAGCCAACATTTCTTTCACCAATCCCAATGATTGAGCAGAAGCTTGTTTGCAAATTTTTTGTGCAAAATTAAAGACGTTATCTGCTAATTCTTCTGGTTTTACAACGTAGTTAATTAGGCCATATTTTAGCGCTTGGTCTGCCTTAAACACATCGCCACTTAGCAGCATTTCGCGGGCGTTTTTTTCGCCAACTTTGCGCACTAAAAACACCATTACAATTGCAGGAACAAACCCAATCTTCACCTCTGTGTATCCGAAAGTGCTATCTGGCGTAGCAAAGCTAAAGTCGCAGACACTTGCTAATCCGCACCCCCCCGCTAATGCTGGTCCGTTTACTTCAGAAATAACAACTTTATTGCTGTGGTATATAAACTGAAACAACTCCATTAAATGGCGTGAGTCGGCTAGGTTATCTTCAAATGTATTGGTTTGTAATTGTTGTAAGTAAGCTAAATCCGCACCTGCACAAAATGCTTCACCACTGCCTTTAATTACAATTACTTTGCAATCATTATCATTCTCTGCATTCATAAAAGCGAGCTTAATTTCGCTCACCAGTTGGTAGCTTAAAGCGTTTCGTTTCTCTGGACGATTTAGGGTAATATAACCCACTCTTTCTTTTACTTCGTATAGTACTAAATTACTCATGCACTACAATGATAATTGAAATGCGCCTGAATACAGCATATCGTGCACCGGAATATTTTGTTGTTTGTAGTAGTCTTTCATCTTTTGAGCGTGGTGTTTTTTTACGCTACCGCTTATTAGCACTTGTTTGGCTTTAATTTGTTTTAGCACCTCAAGTTGTAGCATATTTCTAATAATTAATACATCAATGTTTTGGGTTGATTGTGGATACTCATCACCACTTATTAAAATTCGTTTTCCACTGCTAGCTATCACTTGCCAGTTTTTATCTAAGTTCATAGTATCTAGATGTTGTATGCCCATTTGCCAGATGTGTTGTTGCAAATGAAACCTAAATTTTTGTTTATCATTTTGCAGCGCCTTATCCAATATTAGTTTAGAGGCGTAGCCTTCTACAACCTGTATGGCGTTGTTTTGGTTAATACTGTATACAATTAGTTTTTTTTGATGGTGTTGAACAATTTCATCAATACCAATTAATACTACAAAAGCCAACATGGCCAACAAAGAAATTTGTAAGAGTTTTTGATGTTGATACATCAAATAAAAAATTAAACATAAAGACAGCATGTACAACAATATACTTTGTAAAATGCTTATTTGTATGCCATTTACATAAGCGTAAGGAGTGTCTTCAACCAACATAACCAATTTATTGGTAAACAATATGGTATGCTTAATAGCAATGCCTAGCCACGTTGCTAACCAAGTAACCTTAGATATTACCAACAACAAAATGCACCCGTATAAAATTGCTGTAGTTAAGGGGATAATAAGCAGGTTTGAAAATAAAAAACAATTCGGAAATTGGTGAAAGTATAAAATGCCTATCGGGCTTGTAGCAATTTGTGCTGCAACAGATACAGTACTTATTTTCCATACCTGATCAACAATCCAATTTGGTGCTATATACCAATTGTACATCATGGGTTGAATAAACACAATACCCAAAACGGCCATGTAGCTTAATTGAAATCCTACGTTTGCTAGCATGTTTGCATCAACAATTAAAAGCGATAAACACGATGCGGCCAAGGTGTTGTAAATATTACTCCTTCGGTTTAAAATTTGGGAAGTTATTATAAATGTAAACATAACTGTGGCGCGCAAAATACTGGGTGATAAACCACACAATGCCGAATAAGTCCAGAGGCAAACCACAATAATTAAACGTTTGGCTAGCAGCAGTTTTTTGTTTTTATCCATAAACCAAAGCAGCTTACTGATGATTAAAAAGATAATACCCACATGCATGCCAGAAACCGCCAATACATGCAAGGTTCCTGTATTTGCATATGCACTCATTGTTTCTTCGTCTATCTCGTCATCAAAACCATATAACAAAGCTTGGGCAACACCAATTTCTGTAGGTGTTTTAATGTAGGTGTGTAACGCTTCTCTGAAATAACGCTGTATGTCGAATACCTTTTTATAAACAGGATTAGCTTGGTTAATTTGAGTATAAACCAGTTTCGCTTGTTTTAAATAGGTTTGATGGTGTATGTGGTTAAATGCTAAATATCTTTTATAATCAAACTCGTAAGGGTTTTTAGGTGGTGGAACTTCTCTTACATCATTGGCATTTAGCATTAGCACATCGCCATAATTCGGTAATGAAGTCAGCTCATTTTTGCTTATGTAAATTAATACATTGCCCGTGGTTGTTATTAATTGGTTTGATGTATTGGTGCATTGTAAAACCCTTGCACGCATTTTGTAGGAATGCGATTTTTTTATAGGTTCTTCATCAATCCGTATTAAAAAAGTTTTTGCATTTGGTACATAGCTAAAATGGCTATCATGAAACAAATTATTTTGATAGGTGTGAGTCAAAATACCCGCAAAATAAAACATAATTAATGCCGCAAAACCAGTAAACCAACGCTGCTGAAAGGCCCGAAAAACTAGCGGTAAAACAATAAACGCCAATAAAAAAATACTGAAGTAGCACAAAGACAACCAGTGGTTTATGGCGTAAAACATGGATGTGCCAACACCTGTGGCAAACGCCAATAATATGCGCACAATGGGTACCTTATGCCAAAAGGAATGTTGCATAGGTGGTTATACTGTTAAGGGTTATACGTTTAATGGAATACTAAAGTAAAACTTATGTGGAATATTTAAAAATAAAATATGGAAGAGGGTTGTTAAATTGCACCCACTAACAAACACATAAAATATGTACGCAACATTATTAACGGTGCACAACTTATTGCGCTGGGCAGTATTATTAGGTGGTTTATATGCCATTACAAAATCTGTTTTGGGTATTATGCACAAACGTGATTTTACCAAACAAGAAAACTTATCTCACGCTTTGTTTGTAGGCTTTTGCCACTTGCAATTACTTTTGGGGTTAATCTTATATTTTATTAGTCCTGCTGTTAATGAAGCGCTTGCCAATGGCATGGGTGCAGCCATGAAAGATCCTGCAAAACGTTTTATTGCTGTAGAACATATCAGCACCATGATAATTGCTATTGTGTTGATTCAGGTAGGAAGAACACTGAGCAAAAAACAAACAGAAGCGATGGCCAAGCACAAAAAAGCATTGGTGTTTTTTAGCATTGGTTTTATATTGATATTATCTCGTATTCCTTGGAAATCCGCTATGTTGCCGTTGTAATACCAGGAAAAATATTTGGAAGGCGCGCAGCGAAGCTGCGCGCCTTTTTGTTGCTATAAAACAAGAAAAATAATCTATTAAGGAGCTGTATTAATGTTTGGCCAATCACCTCATGTGGGATTAGAGAGAAGCTTATCGGTTTACAACAAACAGAAGCACAGTGCGGGTTAACTTATTTACTTAATGCGGCCTTATATACCTCCAAGCAGCGTTTACGTGCGAAGGCATGATCAACAATGGGTTGAATTTGTTTTGGCGTGCCGTACTCTGGCACCCATTTTTTTATGTATTGCAGTTGTTTATCGAATCTTTCTGTTTGTAATTGTGGGCTAAACACCCTGAAATAAGGAGCCGCATCTGTACCGCAACCTGCGGCCCACTGCCATCCACCATTGTTTGCACTTAAATCAAAATCTAATAATTTTTCAGCAAAGTAGGCCTCGCCCCATTGCCAATTTATTAATAAATGTTTGGTTAAAAAGCTTGCCACAATCATGCGCACACGGTTGTGCATATAACCTGTTGTATTTAATTCACGCATTCCTGCATCAACAATTGGGTAGCCAGTTGTTCCATTGCACCAAGCGGCAAAAGCCTGCTCGTTATTAATCCATTGTATGTTGTCGTATTCTTTTCTAAATGCGCCATTGGCAACATGCGGAAAGTTGGCCAAAATCATCATGTAGAAATCGCGCCAAATAAGCTCGTTTAAAAATGTTTCATTTAATGCAATTGCTTTACGTGCTTTTTCTCTAATGCTTATGGTGCCAAATCTAAAATGAACCCCCAACCTTGAAGTGCCTAAAATTGCAGGATAGTCGCGGGTTTTGTCGTAATTTTTAATAATAGCTTGTGCCGTTTGTTTTGATGGAAAAGTAGCGCCCGTTGGTTTAAAATTCATGTCTTGCAACGGGATCAAAACTTGTTTTTTTTCAACTTTTAAAAAAGCTGAAAAGTGTTTCTCGTTAGTGTAACTGTTTAATTGTAAATCGGTGAGTTTAGCTTTCCATTTTTTGCTGTAAGGCGTAAAAACGGTGTACGGTTTTCCATCATCTTTAAGCACCTCGTTGTATTCAAAAATGCATTGGTCTTTGTAAGTATTAAAAGCAATTTGGTTTGATGCAAAAAAGTTCGTTACCCACGCGTCACGTTCCTTTGCATAAGGCTCATAATCGTGGTTGGTAAATACCGTTTTAATATTGTATTGACTCGTAATTTTTGGCCAAACGTCTTCAGGTGTACCATAAAAAACCATCAAATCGCTGCCTAAATCATTAAGCTGTTTTTTGATTTCGGCCAGTTGTTGGTGTATAAAATCAACGCGTTTATCTTGGCGGTTTTCTAGTTTATCTAAGATGTTTTTATCAAAAATAAATATGGGTAACACAGGCAAGCCACTGTTAAGTGCATGATATAAACCTGCATTGTCTTCTAAACGAAGGTCTCTGCGGTGCCAAAAAATAGATACTGGTGTCGAGTTCATTTTTTTAAAACAACTGTAATTTATAAAGGTTTGATGGAGCCTTAGCTGTTTTTAATTTTGCGCTCTATGTCGCTTGTGCTAAAACCCGGAATAAAATCAATGGTTTTAACTTCTCCGCCCTTTGCTGTTACCACATCGTAGCCAACTATGTTTTGGGGTTCGTAATCGCTGCCTTTTACCAATACATCAGGCTCAATGGTTTTAATTAAGTTGTAAGGAGTTTGTTCGTCAAACAGAATAACAGCATCAACACATTGTAATGAAGCCAGAATTTGTAAACGTGATTGTTGGTCTTGTATTGGACGGTTTGGTCCTTTTAAAGTGCTAACAGATGCATCTGTATTAACACCAATAATTAACTTGTTGCCACAGTCGGCTGCTTTAGCCAGATAATCTACATGGCCACGATGCAGCAAATCAAAACAGCCATTAGTAAACACCACTTTTTTACCTTCGTGTTGCCACTGTTTTACCAGTTGTGCAAGGTCTTGGTTTGATGTATGTATTTTCGCTAAAATGCTGTTGTGGTGCGACATAAAAGTGTTTTTAATGTGATACGTTTTGTTTGTGTTTACTTAAAACCACTAGAGAACTTGCCGAGCCAAGTATGATGAACATCACCATTTGTGCTCCATGAACAATTGTTGCGTATGCAATGCCATCATCTTGTGCTACACCAAAAAGCAGTAAACCTTGCATTACTGCAAAATGGTAAGTGCCTGCTCCAGCTCCTGGAGCCGGAATAACAATGCCAATTGTACCCATGGCAAAAACAGTTAAACATTGTGTAAAGGTAAGGTGCGATGTAGCTGGTAATGCAAATAAACAGAAGTACATCATTAAAATGTAGCATATCCAAATTGCAGCAGATAATGCAATAAAAAGCAAGGGCTGTTTTACCGCTTTAATACTTGTTAATCCTTGAGCAAATCCTTTAACTTTATCTAGTACCTTAGCGAAAATGGGCAAGGTTGCTAATTGTTTACGCAATATAAAAAGGGTTGTAACTCCAATTAATACAATAGCCAATAGGTAATATTTTAGGTTACTTCCTGCTGTGTTGTTTTTGGCAGCAAGGTTGGTATTTATGTAATTATAAATAACATCAAACTGCAATACAAAAACGGCCCCAAGAATAATAAGCAACATCACCATATCAACCAAGCGTTCTGTTATTACAGAGCCGAGACCTTTCTCTATGGGTAAGTGATTGGTTTTTGATAGTGCGGCACATCGCGAAACCTCGCCACCTCGAGGAATAAAATAGTTAACAAAATAGCCTATAAATACTGCATGTAAGCTATTTGTTGTGCTTACGTTATAGTTCATGGCTTGGTATAACATGGTAGCGCGATAAGCTCTAAGCCAATGGCTAACAACAGAAATTAGTAAGCCTACAGCAATCCAGTTGTAGTTGGTTTGGGTAAACTTTAGCCACAAATCAGGCCAATTGGTACCTTTAAATACAAAGTATAAAAAGGCCGCACCAATAGCAAAAATTATAATTGTTTGCGCTATTTGTTTAGGTTGTTTACTCAACTGATTAAGCGGTTGTTATTATCAGGGTAAATGGCAATGGGTTGGTGTTTTTTTGCCTCTTCAAAATCCATTGAAGCGTATGAAATAATAACCAAATAATCGCCAACAAAACCCTTGCGTGCAGCTGGGCCATTAAGGCAAATAACGCCACTGTTGCGCTCACCTTTAATGATATAGGTTTCAAGACGTTCGCCATTATTAACGTTTACCACTTGAACCTTTTCGTTTTCAATCATGTTTGCAGCTTCCATTAACGCTTCGTCAATGGTAATGCTACCTACGTAATGTAACTCGGTTTGAGTTAATTTAACGCGGTGAATTTTAGATTTTAATAATTCGATATGCATAAAAAGCGCTTCAAATGTAGCTTTTTTTTCGAAAAGCATAGTTGAACTTGTTTTATAATTGGGTGTTTAAAAGTTATGCGCACATGATTCAGATCTTCAATATGCTATGCAACTATTTTGTTTCCACCATATCTTCAATAATATTTTTTATTCTTGTTATGTATATACCATTACACCTAAACCACCATGAAATTAATCAAAAAAGAGCAAAAACTAGAGGCAATGCTTCATTTGTATATTCAGTCTGTATTATTAGATTTTGAAAACCCCAAGACGATACTAACCTTGAAAAAGGCTGCTCGTGAGGTAAGTCTCAAAAAACGAAGTTCTTTTAAGAAGGCTTAACATAAAGTTGCGGTGGGTTTGTGCTTGTAATTTCTATATTTGTATAAATTACTTAACTTGCTTAAAGTGGCAATTGAACAAAACACAACTACAGCTAAAGAAAAAATTTTAAAAAAAGTTCGTCAAGCACTTATTTTTAAATCTAAAGCAATGTATGCCAACATTGATTTGGAAAGTAATGTATATACCCAACCGCAAGAGCAAGAACTATTGCTCGAATCTTTTGCCCGTAATTTTACTGAAGCACAAGGGCAATTTGTGTATTGCGATAATAAATTTGATTTTATTGATAAACTGTTGACGCTAGTGGAGCGCAAAAGACTGAAGCACATTCATTGCTGGGAAGATGATTTACAAGCACAATTAAAAGACAGTGGAGTTGCATTTATTGCAGATAAAAAGCTAATAGATAAAGCCATTGTAGGTATAACCTCATGCGAAAGTTTAGTGGCTCGTAACGGAAGTATATTATTAAGTTCGATTAAAAATGGCAGGGCAATTACCATTTTTCCTCAAATACATATTGTGGTTGCTTACACCTCTCAAGTTACCATGGAAATGAAAGAGGCCATGCAAATGGTAAAAAACAAATATGGTCGTAATATGCCAAGTATGTTAAGTTTTACTACCGGCCCGAGCAGAACTGCAGATATTGAAAGAACCTTGGTTATTGGCGCACATGGCCCCAAAGAGTTGTTTGTTTTTTTAATAGACGACCAACCCCAAAGCCACTAATGGTTATTTGTAATAGTCAATACGTATTATTGCAACATCAAACCAAATCAACCAATTATTGAATACACGTAACAACATATACTTTGCCTCCGATTTTCATCTGGGTGTGCCAGATTTTGCAAGCAGTCTTGAGCGAGAGAAAAAAATTGTAAGGTGGCTTGATGAGATTAAGCACGATGCCAAAACAATTTATTTGGTGGGCGATTTATTTGATTTTTGGTTTGAATTTAAAACAGTTGTTCCCAAAGGATTTACTAGGCTATTAGGCAAGCTTGCCGAGTTAAGTGATTCTGGAATTGAATTACACATTTTTTATGGTAACCACGATTTGTGGCAGTTTGGATATTTACAACAAGAAATTGGCTGCACGATTCATAGTAAACCCATTGATATTAAGCTAGGAAACAAAAAATTTCATATTGCACATGGCGATGGATTAGGTCCGGGGCAACATTGGTTTAAGTTCATACTAAGTATCTATCGCAACTATTTTTTCCAACGGTTGTTCGCATTTTTTCATCCAAATATTGGTATACGTATTGCCAATTGGTTTTCAGCACGCAGCAAGCACCATACTTTTAATGAAAATGCCGTTTATTTTGGTGATGATAAGGAGTATTTGATGCTATACGCAAAGCAATACCTAACCCATACTAATGTAGATTATTTTGTATTTGGACACAGGCATTTGCCCATGATGAGACCTATAACCGAAGATAGCACATATGTAAACCTTGGTGATTGGATGGGTTATAACACCTATGCTTTGTTTGATGGCAACGTGCTAACCTTAAAAACGTTTAATGAATAATGCGTAAGTTCATTTGTGTTTTGTGTATTGTTTTTATTCACATGGGTTTTGCCCCAAAGCAAGACGGCAGCCCAAAGTTTGTGTTTATTAACGCACTTAAAATTAACGCCAAGTATTTTCAAACAGATAATTTAGGAAACCTATATGTGGTTACCCAAACCAACCAGTTAAATAAATACGGCCGAAACGGAAAGATTTTAGGAACATTAAACTACAATTATACAGGCAGTATTACGCAAATTGATGTGTCAAATCCCATGCAAATATTTGTGTTTTACCGCGAGTTAAACAAGGTTATATACATAGATAATAATATGGCATACCGTGGTGAAATAGACCTGAACAAGGCCAACATTATGCAAGCAAGTTGTATAGCCAGAGCCTACGATAACAATTTGTGGGTGTTTGATTTGGGTGATCTTCAACTAAAAAAAATAAGCGAAAAAAGTTTAGTTGAACAAACGAGTGGAAACGTACGCCAATATGTACATCACGATATAGCGGTGTGTGGTATTTACGA
>CALPIR020000009.1 GCA_943323675.2 Chitinophaga pinensis
CCATATATGGGACAAGATTCTTTATCTCCTTTTTTTAAATACGAAAACAAATGGGGTATTGTGT
Source organism: Chitinophaga pinensis (assembly GCA_943323675.2). Taxonomy (GTDB): domain Bacteria; phylum Bacteroidota; class Bacteroidia; order UKL13-3; family UKL13-3; genus UBA6183. The sequence goes on from CALPIR020000009.1 coordinate 65, forward strand.
TGGCTTTAACTTCAAATCCGGGCAGTGCAGATTTTGAGCAACAACAAATTGGTGATAATAAACTGTACGAACGTGTAATTAAAACATTCTCAGCACTAGCAACAGATAAACAATTAATGTTTGTAGTTGGCGCAACCAAACCGCAAGAGTTGGGCGAAATACGTAAACAAGTGCCTAGTTATTTCTTATTAGTTCCCGGTGTTGGCGCACAGGGAGGTAGTTTGGTTGATGTAACAAAATACGGCATGAATAAAGATTGCGGCCTGTTGATTAATGCATCGCGCAGTATTATTTATGCAAGTAACGGAACCGATTTTGCGGAAAAAGCAGCAGAGGAAGCAAAACATATGGCAGATGAAATGGCTATGTTGCTGCACAATTATGGTATTATTTAAACATTGAAGCGACAGTAAAAACAAGCTTAAATGCAAATAGAGTTAGGTTGATTTGGCAGTAAGAAAAAACAATTAAATTTGTTTTAACCTTAAACCCTAATTGTAATGAGAGAAGATTTACTCCACTTTATTTGGCGACAAAAAGCATTACTTAAACACGAGCTTAAAACTACAGATGGTAAAACTATTGAGGTAATAAAACCCGGTTCATTAAACATCGATTCCGGTCCTGATTTTTTTAATGCCCGTATTAAAATTGAAAATACCATTTGGGCTGGGAACGTTGAAATACATCTAAAAAGTAGTGATTGGATCAAACACAAACACCACAAAGATAAGGCCTATAATAATGTTATTTTACATGTGGTATTTGAGCACGATTCCGATTTAAATATTCCAACATTAGAGCTTAAAAACTATTTATCTAAAAATCTGCTCGAGGGCTATTATCTGTTACAGCAATCTGCGTTACGTGTTCCTTGTCAGAATATTTTAAGTTTACCAGAGCGCATCAAATTAGAGTTGTTTTTATCACGGTTATCTGTTGAACGATTAGAGCAAAAATGTGTTGCACTAGAGCAACAGTTAATCCAATATCAAAACAGTTGGGAAAAGTTGTTTTATGTAACAACAGCCAAGTATTTTGGAATGAAAATTAATGCAGAACCTTTTGTACAATTGGCACAGAATATTCCAGCTACACTATTCGCTAAACATAAACACAATCCAACCCAAATAAACAGTTTAATATTTGGAGTAAGTGGTTTTTTGCCAGCACATCAACCTGATCAATATACTGAAGTACTGCAAAAAGAATTTTTGTTTTTGCGAAATAAATATAATTTAATGCAACTGAATAAAAGCGCGTGGAAATTTGCTAAAACTAGGCCAGCAAATTTCCCCACTATTAGGCTAGCCCAATTTGCCACATTGGTATACCAATCTGTTCATTTATTTAGTAAAATGATGGAAGCGGATTCGTTACAAGAAGTTAAAACACTTTTGTTGGTTGTGCCTTCCGAGAAGATTAACCTCAACAGCTTTCACCATGCTAACCATATTTTGAACCCAGTAATGGGAGAGCAATTTTTAAATCACTTGGTTATTAATGTAATTGTACCGATAAAGTTCTTGTACGGCAAACACATGCTTAACGAATCATACTGCGAACAAGCTTTGAGTTGGCTAGAAGAAATTAAACCCGAAAACAACAGTATCGTCAAATTTTGGAAAACCAGTGGCATCAAACCAAATCATGCCTTACATTCGCAAGCACTTATTCAGTTAAATCAAAACTATTGCACACAACACAAGTGTTTAAATTGTGTTATAGGAAACCATATATTGTATCAACATGTATAAATTAATATTTCTGTTTTGTTGCATTTTTTTATTTAATGATTTGTTCTCGCAGCAGGTTGTTTTTTCAAATCACAAATTAAATAAAACAATTGTTGTAAAACCGGGCTGTAAAGTTTCTTTAGGCTATAAAGGCTATAACGGCATGCAAGAGTTTGCATCAAATACGGTAACAGACATTACAGATAGCACCATTACCCTTGGACTTGATTTAAGTTTTTGGTTTCCCAATAAAAAGCCAAACTCATCAACTAATCATTATAAAATTATACGATTAAGCGATATCACCCATTTTAGAAAAAGAAGCATGGGTGGCGAGTTGTTGAAAAATGCAATGCAAATAGGTGCTGCAGTTGGATCAATATATTTGTTATCAGACTTGTATAGAAATAGTAATATAGGTAGAAGTAATGCCATTCTTATATCAGTTGGTGTAGGGGTCGTATTAAATCTAACGGTAAAAATAATTTTCCCTGAAAATGCAAAACATCGCATGCAGGATGGATGGATAATAAATTTAAAACCCAATGAACTGATACCAGTTGGCAGAAATTAGTCTTAGGTTAAATTAATTTGCCATATTATGATTGAAGCGATTAAATTTGTGTATCTAAGATGGAAAAGAAAATAAAATACTTTGTAGAGAAATACGCTTTTGGCGTGTGTAGCGAACTTGGTGATAAATTTGGCATTGCCTCTTCGCGCATTAGATTGTATTTTATTTATACTTCTTTTATTACGATGGGTTCGCCAATTATTATCTATCTGATTATTGCTTTTTGGCTTAACTTTAAAAAATACGTACGTCAGCGTTTAACCCTTTGGGATTTATAAGCTAGTTTAACCCTAATTATTATTTTGAAAAAGCCCGCAATTATTTTCGCAGTTCTCTCCGTTTACATTGTTGCTGCTTTTGCTTGGTGGACATATGCTCACATAAAAAGTAGCAAAGATATTTTTATTGAGCAAGGGAAATACCTTGAGCTGCTTCCCTATAAGGCCTCAATTGATGTTCGTGGTGCTGTTGATCAAGAAATGTTCAGGGACACAGTTAGTTTTAGATCTTATTTTAACTTCAATTACCCTGAGCTAAATCTTGAATTCGACCACACCCAAGACCCTATATACAATTATGCCATTACACCAAAAAAATCGGCCATTGAAGCGATAAACAAGTTATACACGCGAAGGGTTTGGATGTACGGGCTTGAGGGTGTTGTGATGGTATTGTTATTGTTTTGGGGTATTATTTGGATTTATAGAAGTTTGCAAAATAGGCTCAACCTTAAACGCCAACAAAGTAATTTCTTGTTGTCTATTACCCACGAGCTTAAAACACCTATTGCCTCAATTAAACTGTACCTAGAAACACTTTTAAAGCGGCCTAATTTAGATAAGGCTCAGGCAGAAATCATGATGCGCAATTCGTTAAGTGATATAACGCGTTTGCGTGATTTGGTAGAAAACCTTTTAATGGCTGCACAACTAGACACACATCAATTCACGCTGAGCTTTGCATCAATCAACATTTCAACTCTTGTACATGAAGTGGCAGACAAATATGTGCTTCCGCGTAATTTACAGCATAGGTTAAAGGTACAAATCCAATCCGATGTTTATGCCAATATTGATGCAATTGCCATGGAAATGGTGATCATTAACTTGTTAAGTAATGCATTTAAATACTCTCCTGATGATAGACCTGTTACTGTTACATTACAAAAAGAGGGTAGTGCTGTAAAAATTAAAGTAATTGATGAGGGTAAGGGTATTTCTGATGAAGATAAAAAAAGTTTGTTCAGTAAATTTTACAGGGCCGAAGATGAAAATGTGCGTAAAAGCAAAGGCACTGGACTTGGTCTGTTTATTGTAAAAAATTTACTAAATCACCATAATGCCACGATTATTGCAAACGATAATAGCCCCTCAGGGGTTATATTCGAAATAACATTACAAAATCATGTCACAGCACAGAATATTATTAGTTGAGGACGAAGAGCATTTGCAACATGCCATTAAGCTTAATCTTGAATTAGAAGGGTATGTGGTTCATGCAGTTGGGGATGGTAATAATGCTATCAAGGCCTTTAGAGAGGAGAAGTTTGATTTGGTTATTCTGGATATTATGCTTCCTGAAACTGATGGGTTAATGGTTTGTGAAAACATAAGGCTGTATGATGCCAATGTTCCAGTTATGTTTTTATCTGCAAAAAATACGGCAGCCGATAGGGTGTTAGGACTGAAAAAGGGTGGCGATGATTACATGACAAAACCTTTTGATTTAGAGGAATTGTTACTGCGCGTTAAAAAACTAATAGATAAAAACGATCGCATGCACCAGCACGCTGATCATAAAATTGGCAGTTTATATAAATTTGGTCCTAATTGGATCAACTTTGAAAGCTATGAAGCCCAAGGCGTAAATGGTAAAATAGACTTAACCAAAAAGGAAATTCTGTTGATGAAACTACTTATCGAGAATAAGAACCAAGTGGTAAGCCGCGAACATATTCTAAAAGTTGTTTGGGATTATACCGTAATACCAAACACCCGAACCATTGATAATTTTATATTGTCTTTACGTAAATACTTCGAAATTGATCCCAAAGAGCCTCGATACATTCAAAGTGTGCGCGGGGTCGGGTACAAATTTGTGGAGTAGTGTTATTGGATTATACATCCACCATCAAAATCTTTATATCGTTTATTTCAATATAAAATAACGAACTTTAAATAATCCTGCAATAAATATAGTAGGTTTAAAAGCATCTGTTTTTCCAACAGGTGCTTTTAATTTTATAGGAAAGTGTGGCTTAAGAAACATCTTGTATGATTCTATTGCCTTATAAATATGTTGTTTAGATCCGAATTTACAAAACCCAATGGGAACAATTATCAATAAGATTGAACTTATAGAAGTGCTTATTTTATAAAATTAGACAGGGAATCACAAAATAGTCGCTTTTGTTCAAATGCAATTTATTATTACATAGTAAAATGATAAAACGGGCAATGAGGGAGTTAAAAGGTTGTGTTTTTGTGTATCATTGGATTAGTTACACCAATATTAATGTCTAACCACTGTGTCAATTTAAAAAATGTTAAATTCGTGACAATAATTTTATTATTCGGCAACCCCCATTTTACCGCCATTACAAGCAATTAAATCAGCAAACAAGTTTTTTCTTTATGTTTTTTTCACATTTTGTTGTGAATTATAAAATGATGGCGTACTTTCGCCACCCCGAAAACTAAACTTATAGGTTGTGGATACATTAAGTTACAAAACAAAATCGGCCAATAAAGCTACTGTTACTAAAGAGTGGTTTGTGTTTGATGCGGAAGGCCAAACAGTTGGACGTTTTGCCACTAGATTGGCAAACATTTTAAGAGGAAAGCACAAGACTAGCTTTACGCCTCACGTAGATTGCGGTGACAACGTAATTATTATCAATGCTGATAAAATTCGTTTCACAGGTAATAAAATGAACGACAAAGAATATGTGTTCTATTCAGGTCATCCTGGTGGACAGCGTTTCGTATCAGCTAAAAACATGATGGTGAAACGCCCTACGTATGCCGTAGAACACGCTATTGAAGGTATGTTGCCAAACAATAAACTTGGCCGCGAAATCTTCAGAAATCTTTTCGTTTATGCAGGTAGCGAGCATCCGCACGCTGCTCAACAGCCCAAAGCATTAAAATTCTAAGAGATGGAAGTTATAAACGCATTAGGTAGAAGAAAGACTTCAGTTGCTCGTGTATATATTACAGCGGGCACAGGAAAATTTGAAGTAAACGGTCGTGAGTCAAAAACTTACTTCCCTACAATAGTATTGCAGCACAGTATTTTCCAACCATTCGAAATTACAGGAACTATGGATCAGTTTGACGTTAGTTGTAATGTAGCTGGTGGTGGAGTTGCTGGACAGGCAGATGCCATTAAACTGGGTGTTGCCCGTGCTTTAGTAAAACATAATCCAGAATTGAAACCAGCTTTAAAGGCAGTAGGTTTAATGACACGTGATCCTCGTATGGTTGAACGTAAAAAACCAGGTCAGAAGAAAGCTCGTAAGCGTTTCCAATTCGTTAAACGTTAGTCTTTATTTTTTAAAAATTATATGTCACAAATCACACAACAAGAGTTGTTGGAAGCTGGTGTGCACTTCGGTCACTTAACCCGCAAATGGAATCCTAAGATGGCTCCGTACATTTTTATGGAGAAAAATGGAATCCACCTTATCGACCTTAACAAAACTGCTGTTAAGCTTGAAGAGGCCGCAAACGCCATCAAAAACATTGTAAAATCAGGTCGTAAAATCCTTTTTGTTGCAACAAAAAAGCAAGCAAAAGAAATGATTGAAAACGAAGCTAAGCGCGTAAACATGCCTTTCGTAACCGAACGTTGGTTAGGTGGTATGTTAACAAACTTCAGTACTGTTCGTAAGTCAATCAAGAAATTGCAAACCTTAGACAAAATGGCTGTTGATGGTACTTATACCAACATGGCTAAAAAAGAACGTTTAATGGTTGAACGCGAAAAGGAAAAATTACATAGAGTTTTAGGAGGCATTGCCGACTTAAACCGTTTACCTGCTGCTTTATTTATTGTAGATATCAAGCGTGAGCACATTGCCATTGCAGAAGCACACAAATTAAATATCCCAACCTTTGCTATGGTAGATACCAACTCAGATCCAACTGTAGTTGACTTCGCTATCCCTGCAAATGATGATGCTGCAAAATCAATCGCTTTAATATCTCGTGTTATTACTGATGCTATTGTGGAAGGCCTTGCCGAACGCAAAAAGGAGAAGGAAACAGATACTGATAAAGAAAAGACAGAAGAAACTGTTGAAGCATAAATCTTAACTTAAATCGGCCCGCAAGGCCGATTTTTGTATAGCGTTTAAAGTAAAATTATTTAATTATCAAAATAATAATAATACAATGAGTACTATTAGTGCTGCTGATGTAAACAAATTGCGCCAAATGACAGGCGCTGGTATGATGGACTGTAAAAAAGCCCTTACCGAAACCAATGGTGATTTTGATGCTGCTGTAGATTTCCTTCGTAAAAAAGGAGCTAAAGTTAGTGCTGCCCGTGCCGATAGGGATGCAAAAGAAGGTGCAATTATTGCAAAAACTTCTGCTGATAATAAATTAGGGATCATCATTCAATTAAGTTGCGAAACAGATTTCGTTGCTAAAAATGAAGACTTCGTAAAATTTGCTAATAGCATTGCAGATCTTGCATTAGCTAACAAGCCAGCTAACGCTGATGCTTTAAAAGCATTAGATTTAGGTGGACAAGCACTAAGCGAACGTTTAATGGAGCAAGTGGGTAAGATTGGTGAAAAAATTGACGTTGTAAAATACGAAATAGTTGAAGCAAACAATGTGGTTGCATACATACACGGTTCAAACCGATTAGGTGTGCTGGTTGCAATGAACAATGCTCCAACTGAATCGAATCTTGCTGCTGGCAGAGATGCTGCTATGCAAGTTGCGGCATTAAATCCTGCTGCGGTTGATAAAGATGGTGTTGATTCAACAGTTATCGAGCGTGAGATGGAAATTGCAAAAGATCAAATTCGTGCTGAAGGAAAACCTGAAAACATGATTGAAAAAATTGCTCAAGGTAAATTGGCTAAGTTCTACAAAGAAAATACCCTTTTAAACCAAGAGTTTGTTAAAGACGGAAGTTTGACTGTTGCCCAAATGCTTGATAAAGCAGAAAAAGGACTTACAGTTACATTGTTCAAGCGCATTTCGCTTTAATCCTTTAACTAAATAATTGTTTAAAAAGTCGCTTGAAAAAGCGACTTTTTTTGTGCACAAACCTTCTAGTTTTATCATATAACAGCATAATTTACCTGATATTGATAAGTATTAATCATGCATATTTATTATACAGCTCATTTACCAATATCCGCGTTTAACAGGCTCCTTAAAATAATTTTGTATGGCCTTAATATCAAAAGCTCAGGATCCTTTGGATAATTCTGTTTTGCCATTGTAAACAAATAATTTCTCTAATTGCAGGTATGGGCTTATATTTACGTCCACATTAGTAAATTTACACTAGTGAGGTTTAAATTTCGTTTATCGTATTTTAATGAAACATACTTTCTTTTTTTTAAGTTATATTTTCTTGTCTTGTTTAGCTTCTCAAGCACAAACACAAGGTCAGGTTATTGATGAAATTGCAGCGGTTGTGGGTGATAATATCATCATGCAGTCAGAAATAGAGGTAGAATTTCAACAACTACAAAAAGACATTGGATCATTAAATGACAGCGCTCGTTGTGCCATCATGCGTCAAAAAATTGTAGAACGTATGCTACTTACACAATCTCAGTGGGACAGTATTCCATTAGGGGACGAAAGGGTAGATGCCGAGTTGGAAAAGCGTATTCGTTTCTTCTCTTCACAATTTCCTGGTGGCCAAAAGGAAATGGAAAGCTATTACGGAAAAACCATCACTGAAATTAAAGCCAATAACAGAGAGAAAATTAAAGAAGGATTGTTGGTACAAGAAATGCAAAGTAAAATCCTGCGTGATGTTAAAGTTTCGCCAACTGATGTAAAGAAGTTTTTTAATGAGTTAGATAAATTAGATAGCCTACCATATTACAGCGCAGAGGTTCAGTTGGCGCAAATTATCATGATTCCTAAGGTTAGTAAAGAAGCAAAGGAGTTAGCATATGAAAAAATTAGCGAATTACGTGAGCGAGTTTTAAAAGGGGATAATTTTGGCACACTTGCTTTGATTTATAGTGATGATAAAGGCTCGGCACAAAAGCGCGGTGAGTTAGGTTATTTTACTCGTGGCGATATGGTACCAGAATTTGAAGCTGCTGCTTTTAAACTTAAGCCCGATAGTGTTTCTAAAATTATTGAAACAAAATATGGTTATCATATTATGCAGTTGGTTGACAGGAGAGGAGATGACATTAATGTGCGTCATATATTAATTAAATCACAAGTATTTAGAAGTGATGTATCGCGTACTAAAGAAATATTGGACAGCATATTGTGGCAAATAAAAATTGACTCTTTTACATTTGAAAAAGCAGCGTTAAAATTTAGCGATGATGAAAACACCAAGTCTACCGGTGGTTATATAACTGACGGAACTATAGGAACCAATAAAATTCCGTTAGATGAATTACCAAAAGACATCTTTTTTCAGATAGAAAAATTAGAACCGGGTAAAATTACCGAACCAGAATTAATTACCTTACCAACTCCAGATAAACAACAAGCTTGGCGTGTATTTTACTTAAAATCTGAGGCAGCACCTCACCGTGCAAACTTGCGTGATGATTACCAAAAAATGCAAGCATTGGCTATGCAACGTAAACAAATGTTGGCCATGCAAAATTGGATAGAAAAACACAAGAAAGCATTTTATATACAAATTAGTGAGCAGTATAAAACCTGCGGTAACCTTAATGAGTTTATCACTAAATAACTATTTTATAAATGAGCATATCAAACTTCACAAACGATGTGGAAGCGGCCAATGCGCTTCACCAAAAATATAAAGAATTAAAAAGCGAAATAGGTAAAGTAATTATTGGGCAACACGATGTGGTTGATGCCGTATTAATGTCGATTTTTGCAAACGGACATACCTTATTGGTGGGTGTTCCTGGTTTAGCAAAAACATTGTTGGTACGCACCATTTCTGAGGTATTGGATTTGAATTTTAGTCGCATACAGTTTACCCCTGATTTAATGCCCAGTGACATAACTGGTAGCGAAATATTAAACGATAAACGGGAGTTTAGTTTTGTGCGTGGTCCCTTGTTTGCTAATATTGTTTTGGCCGATGAGATTAACCGAACGCCACCAAAAACACAAGCTGCTTTGTTGGAAGCAATGCAAGAACGTAATGTAACCGTTAATGGAAAACTGCATCATTTAGAGCAACCGTTTTTTGTTTTGGCTACTCAAAATCCTATCGAGCAAGAAGGGACATATCCTTTACCAGAGGCTCAATTAGACCGTTTTATGTTTAATGTTATTTTAGGGTATCCAACATTAGAAGAAGAGTTGGAAGTAATAAAAAACACCACCGGAAACTATCAAGCTAAATTAAATAAGATTTTACATGGTAACGACATTTTAGCTTTCCAACAATTGGTTCGTAAAGTGCCTGTAGCCGATAATGTATTGGAGTATGCAGTTAAACTAGTAGCACAAACCCGACCAAACACACCCTTAGCTGGGGCAAAAGTAAATGAGTATGTTAGTTATGGTGCTGGTCCGCGTGCTGGGCAGTTTTTGGTGTTAGGTGCTAAATGCCACGCCTTATTACGTGGCAACTACAGCCCTGATATAGATGATGTGAAAGCAGTTGCATTTAACGTGTTACGCCACCGCATTGTTAAAAATTATAAGGCCGAAGCGGAAGGCGTAACCATAGAGCAAATAATACAAGGCTTGATGTAAAATTGGCTTTGCACCAAACAATGAATAGAACTTTTGCCATTTTAGTTTCCGTTGTTTTTCATCCAGTTTTTGTAAACCTATTGGGTTTTGTTGCGGTAATAGAATTAAACCCCCATTTACAGGCCGGATTAACGCCACAAGCCAAGTGGTTTTACACCATGTATGTATTTATCAGCACAAGCTTAATTCCGTTGTTTGTGGTAGTAGCTCGTAAGGCCTTTGGTTTTAGCAACAGCATTATGCTAAACGATGCAGAAGACAGGCACATTCCATACATTGTAACAGTTACTGCTTATCTTTTTGGTTATTATCTATTTGTTAAAATGGGTACACCACACGTTATGCAAGGATACATGTTGGGTAGTGCCTGTATTTTGGTAGCTGTTTTAATTATTAATTTTCGCACAAAAATAAGCGCACACACAACTTCACTAGGTGCATTGGTTGGGTTGATACTGGCGTTATCTCCTATTATGTTGTTTGACGTAAGAATGTTGTTGGTACCTGTTTTATTGGTCAGTGGATTAACAGCAACTTCTCGCTTGGCTTTAGAAGCACATACCCATCAACAACTATACTCAGGGTTTGGGTTAGGTTTTTTATTTATGTGGTTGATGCTTTAGACTGTTGTGGGAGCAACAACAAAATAAAAATCGCCACCCTCATAGTTAAGCGCTTCGGTTGGGTTAATGGGTTTTAAAGCAAAATCAACCAAAGCATTAATTTGGTAACCCAAAGGCAAAAACAAATCAAAAATAAGTTTACGGTTTTCTACACTGCTAATTTCCATTTGTATGGTGGGTTTAAACTTAGCAATGGTTTTTATAAAATGAGGCATTACGTAAATTTCGTAACCTTCTACATCACACTTTAAAAAATCAAAACGGGTTAAGTTGGCAAATAACTCATCGGGCACACGCATGTTTACATCATAGGTTTGCATGTTGTTTTGTTGGGTATCGCCATCAATAACTTTAGTTAATCCATGTCTGAAAACACCATCAACCACAGGCGTTCCCATTTGTATGGTTTTGTTTTCGCCACCCAATGCGGTTTGGTGTAATGTAATGTTACCTAGGCCAAACTGTGTGGTGTTTTTAACAAACAACTTAGCAAACAAATCTACAGGCTCTACAGCATGTACATGCCCATTTTGGCCTGCGTATTTTGATAAAAACACCGAGTAATAACCAACGTTTGCACCAATATCAACACAAACAAAACCGGGCTTAACCAATTCTTTTAAAAAAAACAACTCCGGGTATTTTTTCTTTAAAAATCCACCACGTATTAAACGTATGTATACATCACTTACCAAAGCCAAATACTTTTGGTGGCCAAGCATGTCTAATAAAAGTGCGCGTAGTTGTTTTTCCATGTTTGTTTGCCAGGGTAAATTACAAAGTTTATTTAACTTCTTCGTAATCTATGTACTCACCAATGTTTTTATCGGTTGGTTTTTGTGTTTTATTAATTTTAGGATTGATGGTTACATTGCCCTCCGGTTTTTGTTGGTCTGCTTTGGTATAATGATGGTGATGATGTGTGTCAAACCTAAATACTTTTGTTTTTACCGTACCGCCCATGTATTTGCTAAATAGCAACCTAAACAGTACATAAAACAAAAACAGATATATTAAAAACTTAATCATGTGCTTAATTTATGTGGGTGCAAATGTACTACCAATTGCATAAATTTTTAACCTCTCATTCTAAATTTCGCGTTACACATGCGAAATCAATCAATAGTTTGTGATATTAGTTTTACTAAAATTATTAATAAGGGCTCTTCGGGTAATCTATTCACGAAATAAGTTTGATATAGGCATTTGAATCTTTATTTCAACTCTATTCGACTTTTTATTGATTAATTCGAGATTAAACTGACATGTTTACTCATAATGGTTTCTCCCAAAAACGTGCCTGCGTGATCGTTAAAATTAGCGGTATCGTCTGTGGTTAAATAACTTTGGGTACCGCTTTTGCTGCAATTCTTTTCTAGTTCAGGATGTCGGTTTAAATACTCAACCAAACTATTGGCTACTATTTTTCCTTGCGTAAGTATGGTAATGTGTTCAGGAGTATACTTTCTTATTTTATCAACCAATAAAGGATAATGCGTACAACCCAATAAAAAGGTGTCGATATCAGGTTGTTGTTGTAACAATTGGTTAATGTGTTTTTCTACAAAATAATCTGCGCCTGGGTTTAAATGTTCGTTGTTTTCAACCAACGGAACCCACATAGGGCAGGCCTCTTGAAACACTTCAACATCCGGGTAAAACTTATTTATTTCTACTACATACGATTTTGAAACAACTGTTCCTTTGGTAGCAAACACGCCTACTTTTTTTGTTTTGGTATATTTACCTACTACCTCTGTTGTTGGCCTGATAACGCCTAACACCCGTAGGTGCGCTTCAAGGTCTGGTAAGTCGTTTTGTTGTATGGTGCGCAATGCTTTTGATGATGCTGTATTACAAGCCAAAACCACTAAGCTACATCCTTGCTCAAAAAGGTGTTTGACGCATTGTAAAGTGTATTCGTAAACAGTTTCGAAACTGCGTGTGCCATATGGTGCGCGTGCGTTGTCGCCCAAATACAAATAATCGTATTGAGGTAATGTTTGTATAAATTCTTTTAATACGGTTAGTCCTCCATAACCACTATCAAAAACACCAATTGGTCCGGGTTTTATCATACCGCAACTTATACTAATTGTAATTATTTTACAATGGTAATGCCAAAGCTATATGAAAATAGTTCAATATGGCCATAACCATATTGGACTATATTAAATGTGTTTTGGTATTAGTTTAAAATGTATGTCAGTTAATTTACCAGGAAGTTTTATGATTGTTGAATAATTGGGTATTTGTGGGTACTTTCTATAAGGCGCCAAGATTTAATAACAATGAGAGAGTTCCGTTTTAAAATCCTTTTAAAATAAAAATTATTCTCCTTTTGGGTTGGCACCCAAACCGCCTTCACTTTTAACTCGTTGTTGTTTATAATTTTTTGCCTCGTTGATTGCTGCGCAGTTTTCTTGATAAAAAAGTAAACAAAAAATCAAGGCTTACGAGAATTTTACAACAATCTACTGAGTACGTTTTCTCCGCGCAATCCAAGCCACTAAGTTTCGGGATTGCTTACTATGGCCATGGCGCAAACGCCCTCATTGATTGTTAAGTAAAATTCCCATGAATCCTTATGACATTGTTTTAATATAAAGGCATTTATAATAAACCACTAGTTTTAAGAATATACATTAGGTTAAAGTTGGCTTTAACGCAATAAAAAAGTTCGCACAACCATTACAGTTATGCGAACTTTTTTATAAAGATTGAATTCGCTATTCAATAACAATACGCTTGGTGGCTAAACCTTGTTGCGTGGATACTTTTATAATAAACAATCCTTTTCTGTTAAAGTTAATTTGGGTTGATGTAGTGGTGTCAACCAATTTGCCTGTAACTTCGAAAATTTCAATTTTGTTTAATTGAATACTTGCTGGAATATTTACATATACTTGACCATTACTAGGCACAGGGTAAACACTTATCAATTGGTTAATTAAATTGTTATTGTTTATGCTGTTAATTAGTTTAACGTTAAAGCTTATTGTGTCCAAAACTTTGTATGCTGTGGCTTTAATGGCACTTGCTTCTTTTACCCAAACAGTTAAGTTACTATATAAATTTGGTAAAGTAAAGTTAAAGCTATCTGCTGTAATGTTGTTAGCGACAGTAATCGTATCAACTACATTGGTTTGTGTGTTTAGTCCTGTGTATTTAACTTCTACAGTATCTACATAAGTTTTATTCCAAACAATGGTTTTGGTTTGATTTGCCTCCCAAGTTGAATCCGCAACTGTTGTAATATTTAAAGTAGATTGAACAATGTTAAAGTTAGCTGATACTGAACTTACACTTAAGTTTGATGGGTCTATAACTCGAATACGAGCAGTTGTAGTTGGTATTGATGATAAACTAAAGGTAAATGCACCATTTGCAGCGAATGTTTTACCTAGTGTGGCATATCCACCCGGTGAGGTTTGAATTTGAACCACAAGCGAGTCTAAGTTTTGTTGATTCCAAGTAACAGTATAAAATTTACCCCTTACTAGGGTTACTCCGATAGTTGGGTAAGTTATGTTAACTGAACGAGGCACATCAATTTTAAACGTAGTTGTGCTAGAATCAGAAATTGCGGCATTCGCTTTATTTTTGATACGTACCATAGCAGTATTTGTAACCACATTAGGTATGCTCCAGCTGTATGTTCCTCGGTTACCAGGAACGGTATCTGTAATCATTATCCAAGGAGCTGTTGCTGCTGTACGATATTCCAATACAACAGTATCTATGTTTTGTTGGGTCCATGTAATATTTTGAGTGCTACCCACCATAAATGTTTGTCCGCCATTTGGTGCTGTTAAGTCAACTAAAGTTGCATTTGGACTTGGCACATAAGCCATGGTAGCGAAGTTAATTTTGTTTACCCAACTTGGATTATCAATAAATGGATTGCGATTTTTTTGTGTAGCGAAAATATACTCGTTACGAGCAATTTCAATTGGGCTTGGCGGATCTTGTTGGTGCCATTGTAAAAGCAAATTAATGTCTTGGCCTGCAGGCAAACGCCATTGGTTGTTACTCTCCCCATTATATCTTACTAACATGTAAAACAAAGCGCGGGCTAGATCACCTTTTTGTTCGTTGCGAGGTTCGTATACAGTAATGCCATTTGCATTTGTACCCAATTTACCAAAACCAGTTGGCGATGTGCTTGTTGCGTTTAATACTAATCCAAAGGGGTTATTACTTCTTACTGCGTTTGCGTTGGTTTGATCTGCAGGAAATAGGTTATGCAAGTCGTTATATTCTAACACTTCTTTTCCTCCCACCATTGGCCAACCGCTTCCTGTACCACCATTACTTGGCATCCAGCTTTGGGCAAAGGTATGTTCACGCGTAAGTGTTCCGCTATTGCTGCCAGTCCACCAAATAAATGGATCTTCATAAACATGTCTTAAACCAGTATATACACACTCAACAACTTTGCGGCCCAAACTGGTGTCGCGCGCTAAATAATTATTAACCATAGTTGATGCGTAATTGCTGTAAAAAATGGTATCGTGTGGTGTTCTTACACGGCTGCCCAATGCGACTAAAAAGTTCAGGCTATTGGTATCAACACTGCTGTAATAATTTCCTGGTGTGCCATTTTGTGTGGTAGTTGTTGCAATTGGTGCAGCAGTTGTATTGTAGTTTTCAAAACCAGTTGGTCCGTTAAAGGCAAAAGCCGCAAAGGAATATGTTGTATTTGCTAAAATGTAATTTGGGCGAAGTAATGTGGTGTCGTTACCAATGTATGCTACTTGCGCATTACCTATGTAATCACCACGTTGGTAAGTAATGCCATCAATAGGTGTTTCAGTTATGGTAGCAGCGGTTTTGCGTAATAGAATATACTTTTCTGCACCAGCCGCTCTTCCAAAACTAACATTAAAAGTATGTGTTTTTACATTGCTAATATTAATTGCACCTGCCTGGCTGGAAGGTTCGTTTGCAAATTGTCCGCCAATGCCGTAAAGGTTAATATTAAATGGGCTGCGTTCTGAATCTGTGCTGTATATTTTTAGTGTGGCAAAACGAGAACCATTTGCACTAGGATTAAGATAAACCGAGAAAGTATCTGTACCGTTATTAAATGGGGTAATACTATCAAAAGCGCCAATCCTAAAGTCGCTTGCATTTGCACCATTCAATATAATGCTGTCAATTTTTAAATCTGCTGAAACGCCAAAGTTTTGCAAGGTAAATAATTTGCTTGGAGCATTACCGTATGAAAATGTGTTACCATTTATTAAGGTAACATTATTTTGTTTAACCAAAATACCTGCAGCTGGAGGTGGAGAATTTAGAATCAACACACTATCAAGTGCCACATTGGTGCCAGATTGTTTATCTGAATAAAAAAACCTTACGTATCTGCTAGTTGCATTAAGCGTTTCAGAATAACGAGTTAGCGTAGTGGTCATCGCAGTGAAGGTGCGTATATCAACCCAAGTGTTGCCATCAACCGACTCCTGAATTTTAAACGCTCCAGCAAAGGGCGGGTTTGCACCAAAGCCTGTTCCTCTGATGTAATAACTTAAGTTACCTGGTTTATCATTAAACCAAACGGTTAAAAACTCGTCTTTACCATCCATTCTGCAAGAAAGCCCATCGCCACCAACAGAAAAACCAGTTCCTGAGTATGTTAAATTACCGTTTGTGCCCAATCCTGTTGACCAGCCAACTGGCGGAGTCGAGATGCCAGGAGTAGTAAAATTCCAGCTTGTTGGCAATACTGCTTGTGCAAATGCCAACAATGGCATCATGCAAATCGAAAAGAATATTTTTTTCATATTTAAAAGCTTAAAAAGCGGTGCAATATAATTATTGTCAGTTCAAAACAACTCGTTATCAGCGTATTTTCTATGTTAAATTATTTGTAGGGTATTTTAATGTGTAAAGATTGTTATTTGGCCAATAAGCGCTTTCAAATGATAGCATTAGCAACAGTTTTTTAATTCCTCTGTTTTCTAATTAAGATTAATCATGCTTCAGAAGACAAAGCATAAGCCTTATATTCAGCATCATTTGTGTCTATTCTATCATAACTCTTACACTTTGTTTTAACAAAATAATAATCCGGGTTAATTGATTATTTTCGCACTTCAAAACTATGGCACTCGATCAACTTGATGATGAATTTGTGGATCAGAAGGAAATGAGTTTCTTCGATCATATTGATGCTTTCAGAGGGCATATTGTAAGGTCTGTTATAGCTATTTTAGTATTTGCTATTGCTGCCTTTTTTAACAAGTATATTTTGTTTGATGTCATTATATTTGGGCCTGTTCATACCGATTTTTGGACATACCAAGTGTTGTGTGATTTGTCTCATTTGGTTACCGATGGTGATGAGTATTGTATCAAAGAAATGGGCTTTGTGCTTTCAAACATCAGTATGAGTGGGCAATTTACCGAGCACATTTTTGTTTCTTTTGTAGCAGGGTTGATTCTCGCTTTCCCATATATTTTATGGGAGTTGTGGCGTTTTATGAAGCCCGCATTAAGTACCAAGGAGGTAAAGTATGCAAGAGGCTTGGTGTTTTTTAGCTCATCATTGTTTTTCATCGGTATATTATTTGGCTATTTCTTTCTGTCGCCACTTTCTATCAACTTTTTAGGTTCATATAAAGTGAGTGAGTTGGTTAGTAATGAAATCAATCTCGATTCATACGTGTCGTTTATTGCAACTTTAACCTTTGCAACAGGTCTCATTTTTGAAATGCCTATTTTGGTATATTTCTTGGCTAAAATTGGTGTACTGGGTAGTGGGTGGATGCGCAAAAATAGACGTTACGCAATAGTTGTAATTATGGTGTTGGCTGGTTTATTAACCCCATCTCCCGATATTGCTAGCATGGTACTTATGTTTATTCCACTTTACGGTTTATATGAGTTAAGCATATTGGTAGCCATTAAGGTTGAAAAAGGAAATGAAATTAAGTAATAAGTGTAAACTATTATAACATGAAAATAGCAATTGGTGGCGACCACGCAGGTTTTACATACAAACAAGAAATAATAAGCATGTTAACGCAAGCTGGACATGAGGTAAAAGACTTTGGTCCGTTTAGTGATGCTTCTGTTGATTATCCTGATTTTGCACATCCTTTATCAACTTCAGTTGAGCAAGGTGAAAACGAATTAGGCATATTAATTTGTGGTAGCGGCAATGGTGTTGCATTAACCGCCAATAAGCACCAAGGCATTCGTGCCGCGTTGTGTTGGTTAGATGAGTTGGGGGCACTTGCCCGTCAGCATAACGATGCCAATGTATTGTGCATTCCTGCGCGTTTTATCTCTTTAGATTTAGCCAAGCAAATAACCAATACATTTATTAGCACTCCTTTTGAAGGTGGTAGACATGGAAACCGTGTAAATAAAATTGCTTGCTTATAAGTATTCATTGTGAGTACCAATATCCCCGACATATTACAACAACTTTATAGTGGTGATAAACGCGCCTTGGCACGTTGCATTACCTTAGTTGAAAACGAGTGGCCCGGATATGAGGAATTGCTTAAGCAACTTGATTTCACAAAAAGTACTCCAGTAATCGGCATTACTGGTCCACCAGGTGCAGGCAAAAGTACACTTATTGGTGCATTGGCAGGATACATTACCTCATTAGAAAAAAAGCTAGCCATTATAGCGGTTGACCCAAGTTCTCCCTTTAACCGCGGTGCACTTATGGGCGACAGACTCCGCATGAGTGAGCATTACCTTAACCCCAATATATTTATAAGAAGTATGGCCAGCAGAGGTAGTTTGGGTGGTTTAGCTCCTAAAATATTTGAGGTGGCAGATATCATAAAAGCATCGGGGTTTGATTATATTATTATTGAAACAGTTGGTGTTGGGCAAAGCGAAGTGGAAATAGCAGCGCTTGCTGACACAACAGTTTTGGCACTAGTACCTGAGGCAGGAGATGATATTCAAACCATTAAAAGCGGGGTGATGGAAATTGCCGATGTTTATGTATTAAACAAAGCAGATCGTGATGGGGCAAATACTTTTGTGAAAAACTTAAGCATGCTAGCCCATACCAATGCACGTGATGGATGGGAGGCCCCTGTAATTAAAACGGTAGCAACAAAAAATGAGGGTTTGGTTGAGTTGTTAGATGCTATAGAAAAGCACCACCAACACGGATTTAATAATCACAAAAAGGCCCATTTAATGGCCGAAAAAGCGATGATGCTGATACGCAATTTACGTACACGAGATATTTCTTTTGAAACCATTGAACAAGATTTGCAGCAATTAATGGCTGAAAAAAACTTTAACCTCTATCAGTACGTTTCTAAATTTGTTTAGAAGTAACATCAATTATGAATATATGCATCATTTCGGGTTCGGCAAGAACCAACAATAACACCTTAAGGGTGGCAAAAGCAATTTCACAAAGGTTAATTGCTATAGGGCATCAGGTTTCGTTGATTGATTTTATAGGTTACGATATTCCTCTTATTAATCAAGGTGAAATTAAGGCCGAAAATTTTACTTCGTTTCAACAAAGTTTAGTTGATGGTATGATGAATGCCAATTCTATAATTGTAATAACACCAGAATACAATTGGAGTACCACGCCAGAAATTTTAAATTGGTTGCACCGTTTTGGTGATAAAAAGTTTGCAGCCTTATTTAACGAAAAAGTCTTTTCTACTGTTGGCGTATCTACCGGAAAAGGCGGCAAAGCTCCTGCCATTCACTTGCACAGCATCTTAAATAAAATCATCAGTTTTACTGATTTAAATAGTGTGGTCTCTCCCAAAATTTTCGAATCGCACTATACCAAAGAAGTTTTAGACGAGAATGGGGCATCATTAGGAAATGACATGTATGATGCTGGCTTAAACGACTTTATTCATTACACACTTAGGATAACTGAACGCTGGGTTGCTTCCGCTAAGTAAGGAGCAAAAATCAATTCTTGGCCCTTATTTTATTTTGGAAAAATTAACCGTAAATTTTGCCCTAAAATCAGTGTTAGTGACCATTAAATATTTTCAATTTTAAAAAAAAATAGTTGGTTGTTACCTGAAAGTTTGATTTTTTATTTTAAAAATATACAATAAACAGCAAATTTTTTTCATAAAGCTGTTTATTAATTGCGCTATTTTACAAAATATTAGCACCTATTTATTTCGTATTTTTTCGTGTTTGTCCTTAATGATTGATTTTCAGTTATAATACAGCAACTCATTTTTTTATTCTTAAAAGGCACATTGTTATGTACCGAGTCAATCGTGGCTTATTAGTCTAATTTTGCGCCAAATAAAAAATAAAAAATGAATTCATTTTACAAAAATCTCTTGAGCGTGTTTGTTTTTTTAGCTATCTTAGGAAGTCAAAAAACAAATGCCCAATGTACCGTTCCTGCTAATCCGGTTACAATTGCTGGTAGCCGCTGTTCTAGTGGATCTGTTACATTGTCGGCATCATCTAGCGCAGGTACTTCAATTAGATGGTACACCACTGCAACTGGCGGAAGCCCAATAGGAGTTGGTAATTCATTTAATACTCCAGCAATAGCATCTACCACCACGTATTATGCCGAAGGTGCAGTGTTAGCCCTTCCGGGAGATACGCTCACATCATTAAGATTTGCAGTCGGTTTAAGAAAACTGAAAACAAATTATACAGGAAATGCAATTAAACTAAGACGTTCGTCTGATAATGCAACACAGATATTTGGCTTTGTAGACAACGAAATAGATACCGTTGCAATCAAAACCTGGTTAGGTGTATCAACTGCATTTGTAGAAATTGTATATGATCAAAGTGGTTTTGGTAACAATGTATCACAAACAGTTACTGGAAATCAGCCAACTTTTGTATTGAATGGTCATAATGGTAGACCAGTACTTCGTTTCAATACCTCACAGTACTTGTTTAATACCGTTAATTTCCCAACTCCATTTTCAATTGTAGCCTCTTCAAGGGTAACAGGCGCTAGTGGTCGTGTATTTGGAGGCCGAAATAACAATTGGTTGCATGGATATTATAATACTAGAAGACAATCATTTCACTATGACAACTGGATTTTTAATGCCAACCTATCATCAAACATGACTTTACCTTACATATATTCAGGTACAGGTAATGGAACTACAGCAACAAAAGTTTATGAAAACGGTACATTATTAGCAAATGTTGCTGGTGGTTATACTGGCCCTAATGGTATCGTATTAAACGGTTATGGTAATTGGGGAGAATCTTCAAATGTTGATATTTTTGAATTATTTATATATAATACAGTTATAGATGATAACTCGAGGATCTTTGTTGAAAGTTCAACAAGTAGTCTTTATAATATACCTGTTACTAATTTTGTTGCTCCTGTTACCGGATGTGTTAGCACATCGAGAACAGCAGCCATTGCTACAATTAGTGCTAATGCGTTCAATTTACCTGATTCTATTTTCGGTTGTGGCGATAGTGTTTTAGTAACCGCAGACACGGGTTATTCTTCATATGCATGGAATGGTGGTGGAACAACCCGCACCAAATGGATAAAATCATTAGGTCGGGCGACTTGTACCGTAACTGGTGGCCCATGTGGTGTTACTCAGGTTGACTCTATTTTTGTAAACATCATAAACAATAGAATTGTACAAAATGATACTGCAATTTGTGCTGGAGTTAGTAAGCAGCTTTCTGTTGTATCAAATGCTTTTAATCAGGGAACTATATGCGGCACTGCAGATGAGGGCTTTTCGTTGACACTAACCGCGCCTAGTGGAAGTGTATTTACTGCAATTAATTTTGCAAGTTATGGCACTCCAAATGGTACTTGTGGTAGTTTTACTACATCAAGTTGTAATGCAACAAACTCAATTCAAATTGCCCAAGCTGCTTGTATTGGTAATTCAACTTGTACGGTATCGGCAGACAATGGTATATTTGGTGACCCTTGTGGTGGCACCTACAAAAGATTATATATTCAAGCAACCTACGGTTCAAATGTAAATAATGTTGGAAAAGTACTTTGGTCAAACGGTGATACCAATTCAACCATAACAGTAACACCAGCTACATCAACAACATACTATTGCACATCAACCTTAAATGGAAGAACATGTACTGATAGTGTTCGCATAACAGTTAATGCTAAACCAGCTGCAACTATAACGCCATCAGGCACTGCATCAATTTGCTCAGGAGATAGCGCATTGTTATCAGCAAATACAGGAACAGGTCTAACTTACAAATGGTTATTAAACAACGTGGTTATATCAGGTGCTGTTTCTGCTAATTACAAAACAATTACTTCAGGCAGTTATAGGGTATTGATAACCAATGCAACAGGTTGTTCAGATACGTCTGTGGCAACAGTTGTAAGTGTTGCAACCAAGCCAACAGCAACAGCCACTGCAGCTACCACCACTACATTATGTACAGGTGGAAGCGTAGTAGTAAATGCAAACACAGGAACAGGCTTAACTTACCAATGGTTAAACAATAACGCACCAATTGCAACCGCAACCAATGCATCATACACCGCAACAGCCGCAGGCAGTTACCGTGTGTTGGTAAGCAACGCAAGCGGATGTAGAGATACATCAACAGCCGTAGCCGTAATTGTAAATACAATACCAACCATTACAGCAAGCACACCAGCAAACCGTTGTGGAACAGGAACAGTGGCATTAGGCGCAACAGCAAGTGCAGG
>CALPIR020000010.1 GCA_943323675.2 Chitinophaga pinensis
AAATAAGCTTTCCAATTCCATTTCAGAATTAGGGCTTATTCTTTCTGCCGCACGAGTAGCATTAACCGTAAATAAGTTTACATCATCACGGTTATTGTATAAATCAAGTATCAGTATTTTTTGCAGTTGATGCATCATGCCAATGTTTAAAGGCTGATCTAACTGAGTATTTAACCACTCTTCTGCTTTGATGTATTGTTCAATACTTCTTTCATTAAGTACCTTAGGTTTGATTTTACCTTCTACAATGTATTTAACGGTTTTAATGTCAACTAAGTTGTGATCAAGTGCATTGGCATAATACGTGCGCAATATGGCGCTATTGCTTTGTTCAATTTGCTTGATGTTATCGGGCAAATCAATAAAATCGTATATTTTAAGTAGTTCGGCATATTGATGAAAGTAATCGTAATGATGACTTTCAATAGCTATTACCGGTTCTAGTTTGTTTACCAATATCATAACACCAAAACTACACGCCACATCAATTACTTTTAAGTTGATGCACTTTCTGCATTTCGTGGATATTGCCTTTTAGGATGGTTTATTAAACGTTAAGTAGATGCAAAGGCTTGATAAATGCGACATTACCGCCTTCTTAAAAACTAGACAGCATTAAAATTTGACTGTGGAGAATTGGTGTATAAACAATGCTTGACGTTGTAACAATGCGACAAATATTGGTGTGTTGTTTAAATATCAATCTATAGTTTTTCCAATTCGTTTAAATATATCTCAGCTTGTTCAATCAGTTTTTCTCTTTCATCAGGTTGCATTCTGTTCAACACATTATACATCATTCCAATGCGGTTGTTATTGCCTAATAAGTGATGGTTGCGTTCGTAAAAATGCCAATATAAACTATTAAATGGACAAGCTTTTTCTCCATATTTAACAGCTTTTTTATAGTGGCAACTACCGCAATAATCACTCATTTTATCTATGTAATTCGCTGATGATACATATGGTTTACTGCCTACAATTCCTCCATCAGCAAACTGACTCATGCCTCTGGTGTTTGTAATTTCAACCCATTGTAAAGCATCTATATAAATACCTAAATACCATTCATCTAATTCGGTTGGGTGTATGCCTGCTAATAAAGCAAAATTCCCTGTAACCATTAGTCGTTGTATGTGATGGGCATAGGCGTTATCTAGGCTATTTTGTACTGCGTGTTTAATGCAGTTCATTTTGGTATCCGCATCCCAAAAATAATGTGGTAATTTGGTTTGATGATTAAAAAAGTTTAGCGTTTCGTAATCAGGCATCTTCCACCAATATATGCCGCGCATGTACTCACGCCAGCCAATAATTTGCCTTACAAACCCTTCTATTTGGGGCAAAGTTATTTTAGATTGATTATTCTGCCACTCATCAATGGCGCATTGCACCACCTCTATTGGTGAAATGAGTTTTATATTTAATGCAAACGATAATCGAGAATGGAATAAGTAGTTTTCTTTGGTACTCATTGCATCTTGAAAATGTCCAAAATAGGGTAAACTTTCTGTTACAAAATAGTCTAATAAGGTTAAAGCATCCTGCCTTGAAACAGGCCATGTAAATGCCTTAGGATTGATATTGCCAAAATAGGCTGCACCACTTTTTTCAATATCCTTTATTACCTCGCTTACATCTATCTTTAGTAAATTATGCTGCGGTGCTAGAGGTGTTCCTTTCCACTTTTTGCGGTTATCCTCATCATAGTTCCATTTTCCGCCAACTGGCTTTTCACCATCCATTAATAAGTTGTAACGTTTACGCATGGTCCTATAAAAGGTTTCCATTAAAATTTGTTTTTTTCCTTCAAACAAATTTTTCACTTCATCACGTGAACTTAAAAAATGTGCAGTGTCTGTAACCGAATATGGAATAGTAAGAAGCTTGCAATAATCTTGTAACTGCTTATCTAGTCTGTACTCATCGGGTAACTGATACTCAAATTTACCTATGTTTTTTTGAAGTATGATTTGTTGCAGATTATTAACCAATGATTGGGTGTTTTCCTTATCGTTAATTTTATAATAATTTACCTCATGACCAGCTTTTGTTAACTCGGAAGCAAAGTTGCGCATAGCCGAAAAAAATCCAACAATTTTTTGAATATGGTGCTTAACGTAGTCTGTTTCTTGCCTCATTTCAAAAAGGCAATAAACTATATTTTCATCAGTCTTATTAAACCAAGGGTGTTTATGGTTAAGTTGATCACCTAAAATTAAACGTAAAGTTTTCATGTGGTAATAAAATTATTTTAAAATATTACCATCAGGTTTTGCATAGGGAAGCTCAGCTATCTTTTCTAGCTTATAATATGTTTCCAAACCATTTACACCAATAGCTTCGGATTGTTGTAATTGTATGATGTTTGATTCGTTTAAATAATTCTCTTCTAAAATAACCTCTATAATTTCTCCAATCATTAAAATGGTTCCGTTTACTTTAATGTGCTGTTCTTCCACAAAACGCAAACCAATTTTTACTTTACTTTCTTTAACATAGGGTGCTTTTAGGGTTGATGTAAATTCGGGCGTGAGTCCTGTGGCATCAAACTCAGAAACATCATAGCGTGCGGAAGTTTGATGAGCTTGTTTGTATATACTTTTGTTTACCTGATTAATCGTAAAATACCCAAATTCTTTAATATTTTGGTACGTGCCACGTGGTACACTAACTGGGCGCATAACAAAACCCATATATGGTGGATTCGCGCCAATATGTATAACCGAGTTAAATATGGCTAAATTGGTTTCGCCTGCTTGGTTACAAGTGCCAATTAAATTAGCTGCACGTATGCCGGGCAACGAATTAATTAAATTGGTACGTTGTTGTTTCTCCAGTTGGAGTATATCATCTAGTGAAAAGGTTGTTTTCATTTTAGGCTTTTCGTTGCAATTTTTTACTACTTTGTAAATCTATCTCAAGGCACTCATTCCACCATCAATGCTAATAATTTGACCAGTAACCCAATTGGCGTCTAACAAGTATAATACTGCGTTTGCAATATCATTAGGCTGACCAATTTTTTTTAATGGATGACGATCTTCTGCACTTTTAAGTTTCGCTTCCGCGTTAATCAATTTATCAGCTAGTGGGGTATTGGTTAGTGAAGGTGCAACTGCATTTACCCTAACTTTTGGAGCAAATTCTGCAGCTAAACTTCTTGTTAACCCTTCTACAGCACCTTTTGCTGCTGCTATGCTGGCATGAAAAGCCATACCAGTTTGAACAGCTACTGTACTAAATAAAACAATACTAGAATTTTCAGCTTGTTGTAACTGCGGTAAAAAATGTTTAATTGTTTTTACTGCACCTAAAAAATTAATATTCCACTCATTTAAATAATCTTCTGCACGCAATGAGCGAAATGGCTTTAAATTGATGGTTCCAGGGCAATAAATTAATCCATCAATAGGCTTATCTAAAACCGGGAAATTTGGGTTTTCTTCACTAATATCTAATGAATAATAAGTGGTATTAGATAGGGTGTTTAATTCCTTTTCACTTCTGCTAAGCGCAGTAACATTACTTGATATACTTAATTTTTTTGCTAATTCAAACCCAATGCCGCTGCTTGCGCCAACTATTACATAATGTTTCATGATTATATAAACAACCTAAATGGTAAAAGGTTTATTTAGTAAAGTGATTAAGATAAATAAGCACTAAAGAAAACAAGCTCATGCAAATTGTGGTGATAATAACAAACAACCGCGTAAATCTATAATTGGCAACCAAAGGTTGAAGTCTGGTGTTTTTACGCCACCAAAAAAAGTAAGCTGCTACTGGTGAAAGAAAGAATAGAAATAAATAAAAATGAAATACATGTTTGGTGTTATAAAAATGTAGCCCCATAAAAGAAATAGCTAACAAAAACATAACTAAACTTAGTGCAAATGTACCTTTAAGGCCAAGGCGAATGCTAATTGTATGATTGCCTCTTTTTAGGTCTTCAGTATGGGTATACATTTGGGTTAACGGGTACACAAATCCAACAAAAAATGCGCATGCTTGGATCGCAAATACATTTGTTATTAACATGAGCTTACCTGTAGCGTATTGTGTAAGTGCAAATAGCAAAACACCTTGCATGGTCATTGTTAAGAGTAAAGATATAATAGCGTATTTTCTTAACCTAATTGGATTATTGTTATGTAATTTGGAAAGTAACAAGTAACCAAGTATTCCCACTCCAAATTGAAGTGAAAAGACGAGTATGGATAAAACCACCGCTAAACTATTCATTGATATACTTGTGGTATTAAGTTTTTTTGCCTGTTGCGTTATGTCAATTTTGTTATCAGATAATTCCATATTGGCATTGGCAATTTGTAGTTGATTTGATGGATGCATCAATACCTGTAATATGATAAAAAACAGCCCTGTGTGTAGCCAATTTAAATCATGGGTTTGGCTAATAGCGATAAGAAATAAGGGTAAGTAAATAAACGAAAGCAAGAAGCTTGTTTGTATCAAATGGTTGTGTTTATCCATTGCACAAATTAAATTAAAAAGTACATTTAAGAAAATTTTATTAATCGCTAGAAAGTATTGGTATTTAGTATATTTGATAAGCTTGTTAGGAAAATATTAAGTGTTGAAACTATACTTAGCCTCCTTCACTTAACGCTAGCAGCGTGTTTTTAAATAAATTTGTTAAAAACCTAATTATGGAAAAGCCACATATACTTATAGTTGAAGACGAGCAAGCCTTGGGTATTTTGCTGAAAGAAAACTTAAAAGCAAAAGGGTTTACGGTTAAGCTATGCAAAGATGGTTTAGATGGTTGGAGTACTTTTAAAACGGAGCGCTTTGATCTTTGCATACTTGATGTTAATATGCCTAAAATGAATGGCTTTGAATTGGCTCAACACATAAGAGAGAAAAATGATGTGGTGCCAATTATATTTTTAACTGCTAATTCGGCCCAAGATGATAAAATGAAAGGTTTTGATTATGGTGCTGATGAGTACATTACTAAACCATTTAATCTGGACGAATTAGTAGCACGTATGAAAGCTATTTTAAAACGTACACAATACGCTCCTCAAAAAGTTGCTAGTATTGATGAGGTTTTTGAATTAGGAAGCGTGGTATTAGATTTTACCAATCATAACCTAAAGGTGCTTGGTGAGGATAAGCGTATTAGCACTACAGAGGCTCAATTACTTAAATTATTTATCACCAATAAAAATAATTTGTTGAGTCGTAATGCCATTCTATTAAACGTATGGGGGCGTGATGATTACTATACAGCTCGTAATTTGGATGTATATATTAACAAACTTAGAAAGCTAATTAAGGAAGACGTAACCATAGAAATAGTGAATATTCACGGTGCAGGCTTTAAATTAGCAGAAAATCCTACTACATAAATAGTGTTTCGTTTCATTTTAATAATTTTATTTGGCTGTTGTATGCTGTTTGCTAAAGCGCAACCACAGCAGCAAATAGATAGTTTAATGCTTGCTATGCAGCAAGCAGACGAAACAAAACAAAGTGAATTTAAATTCAAAATATCACAGCTGTATGCCAATTCAAATCCAGCCAAGTCTATAGATTGGGCAGAGCAGGCGCTCGAAAAATCAAACAATAAAATCGAGCGCGGTAAAATTAATCAACATTTAGGCAGTTTATATTACCGCATTGGAAATATGAATAAAGCCATTGATTGTTATCGTTACGCTTTACAAATTAGTATTGAAAGTGGTAATGAAACCAATACGGCAAAAGCTCAAACAGCTTTGGGTGGAGCTTATTTTATAATTGGCAATTTAAGTGAGTCATTAAATAATTACCTCCAAGCGTTAAGGTTTTACGAGGCACAAAATGATAAAACCAGCATGGTAAATGTGCTAAGTGGTTTATCTGCTATTTATGCCAAACAGAACAACTTCAGCAAGGCTTTAGAATATAACCTAAAGGCAACAAGTATTTACGAGGCATCTAGCGATAAGTTTAAAACCCTAATGAGTTATGATCAAGTTGGTAATTTGTATGTAAAACAAGGCAACTATGTTAAGGCTAAAGAATATTATACTCGCTCGTTAAAGTTGTATAAAGAGTTAAATAATAAGGCTGGTGTTGCTTCAACACTACTTCAACTTGGTAATATAAGTTACGAATCAACAAACTATGAAGATGCAGTGGCTCAATATCAGCGCTCCCTTATTATATCAAATCAGCTAAATATGTTGCCTTTACAAGCAGCTAATTACAATGGTTTAGCGCAAGCTTACGAGCAACAAAAACTTTACGATAAAGCCATTTTTTCTGCAAAACAAGCCGAACAAATTGCTAAAACATCAAACCTCCGAATTGAATTGGAGTTAGCCTACGAGACCCTTTCGAGGCTTTATAAATTAACAAGTAAGTTAGATAAGGCCACCACCTTTGAAAACCTAAGTAAAGAAATAAAAGATTCGTTATATAACGATAGTGCTTTAGCTCGTTTGGCAGATTTACAGCTTCGTTACGAGAGTGAGAAAAATCAAAAACAAATCGAATTACAGCAAAAAGAGCAAGAAATACTAGCTTCTGAATTGCTAAGAGAAAGACAAACCAAAAACTACATTGCAATTCTATTGCTTCTTGTTTTACTTGGTTTCAGTGTATTTATTTATTTATACACGCAAAACAAAAAAATTGCGAAAAGCTTAGAAAAGCAGAAGTGGGAGTTAGAGCAAACTGCTGTTGCGATTACAAAACAGAAAGAAGAGCTCGGGCAATTAAATATGGTTAAGGATAGATTCTTTTCAATCATATCTCATGATTTAAGGAATAACCTTACAACCATGAAACTCTATTTTGATTTGGTGGGAAATAAAGATTACACTTCTGACGAGGACACCAACGAACTCACTTCGCAAATATCTTCATCAGTAGAAAATACGATAGATTTACTCGAAAATTTATTGGTTTGGGCTCAAGCACAAGTAAATGGTATTATAGCAAAACCTCAGCGCTTAAATGTCTATCAAATGGTTGAGTCTAACTTTGGTCTATTAGGTGGAACTGCCCATCAAAAAGGAATCCATTTACTTAATCAAGTACCACAACAACACATAGTATTTGCTGATGAGGATATGATTAATTTGGTACTTCGTAATTTAATATCAAATGCAATTAAATTTACCAATTCAAGTGGGAAAATTACAGTTTCGTCAATACAATTAGATAAACAGATGCAGATTTTTGTAACAGATACCGGGGTTGGAATAAGTAGTTTTGCTATTGAGCAATTATTTACCAAAAATATTAATCCCACCACCTTAGGCACTGCCAATGAAAAAGGCACTGGATTGGGTCTGTTATTATGCAAAGAGTTTATTGAACAAAATAAAGGAACAATTGCGGTTAGCAGTATCGAAGGCAATGGAAGTATTTTTCAAATTACACTACCTACTGAGGCTTGATGAATAAATTTATTTATCTGATTGTATTTTACTTGGTATTGGTATCAATAAAATCTAAAGCACAAGATACTTTAAAAAGCTGTAACGATTTGTTTGTTCAAAAAAACCATGCAAAAATTGTGGTTTTACTTGACGATTACGTGAAATCTCACCAACAAGATACCATCGCCTTGGAATTATGTGGTGATGCTTATTATGAAATGAATTTGTTTGGTAATGCCGCTCAACATTATACAGAGAATTTATTGCTAACAAAAGGAAACCAACGTATTTATAAAAAGCGTGCACTGTGTTATTATTATGCTAAAGAATACAAAGCGGCAAGATACGAGTGGGAGGATGTTTGCCGTATGTTGCCCGATGACAAAACGAATTGGTATTATCTGGGACTTACATACCAACAAATTGGGCATTATCAGGATGGAATAAACGCATTAACACATGCTTTAAATATTGATTCGGTATTTGTATTGGCATTGCAAGCAAGAGGGAATTTATATTTAAAAACGCAGCAGTATTATTTAGCCTTGGGCGATATAGATAGCTCGCTTAAAATAACCCAATACAACGAACAGCAATTTATAAACAGGGGCTTAGCTTTAATTGGTTTGAAGCGGTTTAAGGATGCCGAAAAAATTTATGAGCGAATAATTCAGCGTAACGAAAAAAATGTTCATGCTTGGTTTGGGTTAGGCTATGTGTACCACTTATCGCTTAATTATGCCAAGGCTATTGATGCTTTTGATGTTTGCGTGGCATTACGTCCTGATTTCGAATTGGCCTACTTTAAGCGTGGTTTGAGTAAGTTAGAAATTAATCAACAAGATCGAGGGTGTGCCGATCTACAAGAGGCTTTAAATTTAGGCTATACTGAAGCGCTAATATTTTTAAAAAAGTTTTGTGGTAGATAAAAGATATCAAAGTAAAATGGCTCCGTAATTGGAGCCATTTGATTATTCGATAATTATTTTTTTGTTCGTTGGTACTTCATCATCAATTTTTACGCTGGTAAAATAAATGCCAGGTTTTATCGATTTCAAATCCAATTCAATTAAAGTTTCGTAGTCTATTTTTTGATTATATACTGTTAACCCGCTCATGTCAGTTATGGAAATGTTCACGCTTTTTCCTGGCACTTCAGCAGGCAGTTTAATAAATAACTTCTCGTTAGCAGGATTGGGCCAGATCTGTGTAGATTCTTTAATTGGCTTAAAGTTAGATACACTTATTACGTTAGAATGGCTATTCTTACCACTGTAATCAATTTGAGTAATTCTGTAATATACAACAACATTGGTTTCGCTAAATACATCTTTGTCTGTATAGGTATATTCTTTTGGTACGTATAATGTTCCATCACCATTAATTTTATAAAGGGCTGTAAACATTTTAGCATCGAAAGAACGTTCAACGTAATACACTTGGTTGTTTAATTGCGATGAAACTTTCCAAGAAATCATGGCATCGTGATTAACTTTTTCTCCTTTAATCCAAAGCCATTCTACAGGCACAGGATTAATTGTTACCTTGATGAAGTTACCCGCATCAGCACCAATATCGTTAGGCGTTAAACCTACACGGGACTGAATATCGAAATCTGTATTAAGAAATGTTGGAGCACCATTTCCCTCTGCCTTTGTGGGTACTCCTGCGTTAATATGCAAGTCAACATTATTGGCTGTACCTAATGGATTTATAAAATATGTTTGAGCGCTGTCACTGTTATCATCCAATGAGGTTGATGTGAACCACGAAAGTCTCGAGTTATAATCAACTGATCCAAGTTGAAATAGTCTGCCGTTGTTTCCTGATGCTAAAAACAGATTGTTATTGGAGGCAACATTATTTACAGTATTAAAACCCATAGCGTAATGCTTGCCACCTGTGGTTAAATTACTGCGTTGATTAATGAAAATATTATTCTTAACCTCATCATAACCATCAGTCGATTTTTTAAATGCATATGTATTAATAGCAGTTGTACCAGTTGCAGTACCTCCAATGTACACACTGTTGTTTATGATACTGGTATTGTAGCTTGTAACCTTGTTAATTCCAATAATTGGATTACTCATGTTGTTACTTTGTCCGTTATGATCAATACCTAGTCTAATCATATTATTAGACGCATTTATTATACCTTCTTGCAAATACAACGCGCACATATTGGCTAGTAATGATGAAGATGTTGTGCTGAAACTATGAATAAAGTTTCCGTCTACGTTTATTGCATTACCACTTGTGGATATCACATTAATTCCAATACAAGAAGCTGGTGTATTTGTAGATGTTGTTTTGAGTGTATGAATTCGATTATTATTTATTGAAGTAGATGCGCTTGAAGTGGTGTTATAATATATACCTGTAAGTGCAGTTATCCCATTTGCCGAAGGGTTGCCACTAGCCGAAAAAATATTATTGATGTCGTTATTACTGATGTTAGCTGATAAATTCCCCGTAACGAAAATTGCAGAGGCATAATTTTGTAAAGAAGTTGATGTGCCCGAGTTACCAAGATTTGCAACGGTATTGTTGGTAATATTAAGTACCCCAAAATTATTGGATGTAACATAAATACCTACTGCCGTTTGAGGATAAAATCCATTTGGAGATGCGGCACGAACCGAATTAGAATAGGTAGTACTTCCAATAATATTATCACTTAAATTAGCTTGTAAAGTATTGGATACATTAATGGCATTTACACCACATGGATAAGTGGCATTTACACCTGTTGCATTAATGGCCGATATGTTGTTATTTTTAATTGTTACATTTCCCGTAGTAACTGTCCTTATTCCATAAGCTATTGGTGAATTAAGCGTGGTTTGAGAAAGCACATAAATAGATGTATTTCCGCTTAGTGGGTTACCAATTACATTTCCTAAAGTATCACCAATAAAGGCTCGTCCACTTTGTATGTATATGCCAGTCCATGGTTGAACAGAGGTGCCTGGCCAAAAAAAGTTAGCAATAGTATTTCCCTGGATACTCGCATATTGATTAGCAGCACCTGAAAAATAGATACCATAAAAAATATTACTATTCGCAGCAGGTCCAGCCTCAAATGGTGTTCCTCCACATAAAATGTCTGAACCACCAATATAGTTATTTTTGATACTGGCATTAGCGCCTTGCACATAAATTCCATAGTATATTAGATTAGACGAAATACCACTTATTGGCAATATGTTGAAGAGGTGATTTCGTTCTATATACCAAGTGTTATTATTGTTTCCAGTTATGTTAATTCCATACCCATTATAGCTGCTGCCTGTATTAAAAATAATATTATCAGTAATGGTATTGTTTACTGTGTTTGATTGGTTGTATGAATAAGCACGAATGCCTATCGTTGCCATGATATTGGAGTCGCCAATCATACAATTATTTATACTTGTATTAGCTAAAGCGTTGTTAAAGTAGCCGTAAATTTCAACATAAGCAGGAATGTTTATAGCCCCCGAAACTGCTTTCATGTTTACATATTTTAATTCTACATTGGTTTGATTGGTATTATAAGAATACATATCAACAGCGTTACTATAATTGTTTGCTCTTATTGTTAACACTCTTGAATTTCCTGTTCCACCTGGTCTTCCATCAATGGTTACATAACGAGCTCCTGTAAATAAAAATGTAGATATATTAGCTTGGGTAGTAAATATTTCTACATTGGTTGCAGCTGCAGCAGCTCTAATAACTAGTGGAGCATTGGCTGATGTTCCCAACGTGTCGCTTAAAGTTATGGGGAATCGTTCAAAATTGGGCAAGTAAGAATTTTCAAGTTCAATTGTTACTGGTCCTCCTATGCCATATTGTTTTATTGAGTCTAAAACAGAAGTTATAGAGGCTGCTTGAGTCGGTATACTAATTAACCCTGATACCACTCCATTTTGAGTAGTTGAAAATCCTGTAGCTGGGTTTGTTCCGTATGCCCCTTCCGAAATACTATACACTTTGAAGTAATATGTTGTGCTTGGAAATAATCCGTTTACAAGAAGACTATTTCCATTACTACTTCCGCTGTATGTAAAATTTACATTGTCTATAGATTGGTAAATGGCATACTTCACTGCTCCAATAACAGCAGACCAATTTACAGTAATTGAAGTGGGTGTTAAATTGCTAAAGCTAATACTAGATACACTAGTAGGAATAGGAGGGCTAAAAGTATATTGTTGACCCGATGCAGGTTTTGTATTAATGGTGTTAGTTGATACAGTGCTGCTAATGGTTGGGGTTGCTCCACTATTATTTAGTGAAAGAAATTGGTTATTCATAGCCCCTCCAATACCTATGGTTGCTGAAGGTGAAAATAACGTTCCCATTTCTTGATTATAAATGTATTCAATAACTCCGCTCGACTCATATAATCTTACTTGGAATGAAATAGTTGCAACATTTGCAAACCAATTCCACTCTGCATTTTTCCACTCTGCTGTAAATACTCTATTGGGTGCAATTCCTGTTGTTTTATATGAAAATAATGCCCCCGACAAGGAATCTATATCTAAGTTGTCCCATAGTGGAGCAATTAAAGGTCTATAAAAGGCTCCAACATATGTAGAAAGATTATTATTTGAAGCAGCTATTGTAGGCTGATTAGCTGAAAGTGAAATAACGCCATTTGTACTTGCGTGAACTTCAGTTATTAAATTACCCATAAACCAAAACTCAAAACCTATTGGAATACGCGAATACCAACCTTCGTCAAAATCACCACCTGTAAGCGTTGGCGTGGTTGCACCTGTTAATGGTAGGTACACACTTTGTGATGAACTAAAAGCATAGTTTGTAATAGTCTGGGCTTTAATATTAATGCTGATAATCAAGAATAAAGCCAATAAACGCATGTAAAATTTTAAACCCATAATATTTCAAATAAAAGTTAAAATTAGGAAAAGAATCTTAAAATTGAACTAT
This sequence comes from Chitinophaga pinensis, assembly GCA_943323675.2. Classification (GTDB taxonomy): domain Bacteria; phylum Bacteroidota; class Bacteroidia; order UKL13-3; family UKL13-3; genus UBA6183. Next base: position 12,342 of record CALPIR020000010.1, read on the forward strand.
TAAAAAAGAGAACAACCTCATTTTATCAAGTTATTAGGTCAAAAAACATGTTCATCCTCAGTTTTACTGGCGTGCTACACTATGTATTTCTTAATGAGCTAATTGTTACTAAAAATATTGTTTTACATAAGAAAGCATTGCAACGCAGGGCTAAAAACCTGATTTTCAAAACTAAAATACACTACGCATTAATTGTGCACTTGTGCGCAGAAACTATATCTTCGCATCTGAAATTTTTAACGAGCAGTCATGGATAAATTCTCATATATTTCAAATGCAGATGTAAATGCGATCGAAGATTTATATCAACAATATTTAGCAAACAACGAATCAGTAGATTTTGGCTGGAAGAAATTTTTTGAAGGCTTCGAATTAGGTCAACAAAAATTTGATGGCAATACGAAAGGTGTTGTTTTAAGTCAAGATGCATTAAAAGAAATAAATGTATTAAATCTTATACAAGGTTACCGTTCTCGCGGACATTTGTTTACTAAAACAAACCCAGTACGCGAAAGAAGGAAGTATGAACCAACTCTAGATTTTAAAAACTTTGGATTGGAGCCTGCGGACATGGATAAAACCTTTAATGCAGGTGTTGAGGTTGGTTTAGGTGCTGCAAAATTAAATGAGATTATTACCCTCTTAGAGCAAACTTATTGCCAAAGTATTGGTGCCGAGTATATGTATGTGCGTGAACCACGCAAAATAGATTGGCTTAAGAAAAAAATGGAATCGGTTCGTAACACGCCTAAATGTAGTATTGACGAAAAGCGTCATATTTTAGGTAAGTTAAATCAGGCAACTGTATTCGAAAACTTCATTCATACTAAGTTTGTTGGTCAAAAACGATTTTCTTTAGAAGGCTTGGAAACGCTAATTCCTGCTCTTGATTCAGTTATTCAATATGGTGCCGAATTGGGTGTCCAAGAGTTTGTATTAGGTATGGCCCACCGTGGTCGTTTAAATGTATTGGCCAATATTTTAAATAAAACCTATGAACAAATATTTAAAGAGTTTGAAGGTGATGCACTAGAAGAAGCACTTTTTGAGGGTGACGTGAAATACCATTTAGGTTATGCCACAGAGATTACCACTTCTACAGGTAAAAAGGTAAATTTAAGCTTAGCTCCAAATCCTTCTCACTTAGAAACCGTGGGTCCTGTTGTTAAGGGTTTAGCTCGTGCAAAACTTGATAAAAAACATGGAGGTGATATAGATAAAGTAGCACCGATTTTAATTCATGGTGATGCTTCTATCGCTGGGCAAGGTGTTGTTTACGAAATGGTACAAATGGCAGGATTGAAAGCATACAATGTTGGCGGTAGTATACATATTGTTACCAATAACCAAATTGGCTTTACTACCAATTATCATGATGCACGTACAAGTACATATTGTACTGATGTTGCTAAAACCACATTAAGTCCCGTTTTCCATGTTAATGCAGATGATGTAGAAGCTGTAGTTTACACAGTTAAGTTGGCTATGGAATACCGACAAGAATTTAATACGGATGTATTTATTGATTTATTGGGATACCGTAAATATGGCCATAACGAAGGTGACGAACCTCGTTTTACACAACCACTGTTATATAAAGCCATTGGTACACATCCCAATCCACGTGAAATTTACAACCAAAAATTATTAAGTGCAGGAAGTGTTGAGGCTGATTTGGCTAAGGAAATGGAAAAAGAATTCCGTGGCCTATTACAGCAAAAATTAGAACAAGCCAAAGCTGCAGAAAAACCTGTTGTTCGTTCATTTATCGAAGAGATTTGGGATGGTTTTCATGGCGCTACAGACAAAGATTTTGAGAATCAACCTAAAACTGCAATCGATAAAAAATTGTTCTTATCACTTGCAGATAAAATAACCAATATACCCGAGGGTTTTAAAGCCTTTAGTAAAGTAGAAAAGTTGTTTAAAGATCGTAAAAATATGATTAAAAACGACAACTATGATTGGGCTATGGGCGAGTTGATGGCATACGCTACACTAGCAAACGAGGGTCATGCTGTGCGCATGACAGGGCAAGATGTTGAACGTGGAACATTCTCTCACCGACATGCCATTATTAAACAAGAAGATAGTGAATTATCGCACAATATATTTGATAGCTTAGGCGAAGACAAAAAAGCCAATATTGAGTTTTATAATTCGCTTTTATCAGAGTATGCAGTACTGGGTTTTGAATACGGATTTAGTATGATTACTCCGAATGATTTAACGATTTGGGAAGCTCAGTTTGGTGATTTCGCTAATGGTGCTCAAATAATTATTGATCAATACATCAGTAGCGCAGAAGCAAAATGGAAAACATACAGTGGTTTGGTTATGATGTTACCTCATGGATATGAAGGACAAGGACCAGAGCACTCATCTGCAAGGTTAGAACGCTTTTTACAACTGTGTGCAAATTGGAATATCCAAGTTTGTAACATCACCACACCTGCAAATTATTTTCATGCTTTGCGCAGACAATTGCATCGCACAACACGCTTGCCATTAGTGGTGATGACACCAAAGAGTTTATTACGTCATTCAGCCTGTGTAAGCAAGCTAGAAGATTTCACTCATGTTGGATTTCAACAATTAATTGATGATGAGAGTGTGAAGTCAAAAGATGTTAAACGCGTATTGTTCTGCAGTGGAAAAATTTACTTCGATTTGTTAGAACGTCAACAAAAAGATAGTAGAAAAGATATTGCCATTGTTCGCTTAGAGCAAATTTATCCAATGCCTGAAAAGGAAATGGATGACGTTTTTGCTAAATATAATGGAGCAGAGTTCTGCTGGGTGCAAGAAGAGCCTAAAAACATGGGTAGCTGGACATATCTATTACGTAGAGAGGAGAACTTTAAGTTGCGCTTAATCTCCCGTAAAGCAAGTGCTTCACCAGCTACAGGATTTAGTAAAGTTCACGCCAAGGAGCAACTTCAAATAGTTGATGAGGCATTTGATATTAAATAAAAAACTAATCTAACGGAGGCTTTTAACCTCCGTTTTTGCTATGAAAACAGAAAACACAAACGATAGGATTTTATCTATTGATGTGCTACGTGGCCTGGTAATTGTGCTTATGGCACTTGACCATGTGCGAGATTATTTTCATAATGATGCTTTTATTCACGACCCAATGGATTTAAATACAACTACACCAGTGTTGTATTTCACCCGATGGATAACTCATTTTTGCGCTCCCATATTCATCTTTTTAGCAGGTATTTCTGCTTACTTATCAGGCAGTAAAAAATCTCCGCAAGAGCTACAATTATTTTTATTAAAGCGTGGTGCATGGTTAATACTTATTGAGCTTACTGTAGTTAATTTCGGATGGATGTTCAATCCGTTTTTTAGTGCATCTATACTACAGGTAATATGGGCCATTGGCGCTAGTATGGTATTGCTGGCATTGGTTGTTAGGCTAGCTCAAAAGCTTGTTCTAGCATTAGGTATTACCATTATTGGTTTGCACAATGTATTAGATTATTTACCTGCATCATTTCAAGAAAGTTTTCTGTATAATATTTTTCATACCAGTGGTTTTAAAGGATTTCAGGTTACAGAAAATTACAGTATCGTAACTGTTTATGGTGTGTTGCCATGGTTTGGTATTATGTGCTTAGGTTTTGGGTTAGCTTTTATTTTTAAACGCAATTACGATTCAACCCAAAGAAGAAAAATATTACTCCTATCGGGTTTTGGGATGTTGCTTCTATTTGTGGTATTACGTTTAATTAATGGTTATGGAGATCCAAATCCTTTTGCTGTTCAATCTGATACAACAACCACCATTTTATCTTTTTTAGATGTAAGCAAATACCCTCCCTCATTAATGTACAGCTTGCTCATGCTTGGTCCAGCATTCTTGTTTCTAGCATGGTTTGAAACCACACAAAACATTATTACAAACAAATTAAAAGTATTTGGTAGCGTGCCTTTTTTCTTTTACATAGTGCACATTTATTTGATACACTTACTAGTAGTTCCTTTGTTTTTTGCTCAAGGTTATACTTTAGTTGATATTATACAGCGGCCGTTTTGGTTTAGGCCCGATTTGATGGGCTTCAATTTATATGGTGTTTATGCCGTATGGATATTGGTAGTTGTTATTTTATATCCGTTATGCAAACGTTATTACAGTTATAAACTAAATAATAAGCGGTGGTGGTTAAGTTATTTATAATTGATTAGTAGAGTAGATATGTACTAGGTTCTACTTATCAAACTCAGAAGTAAAATGGAAGTTTATTTTTGGAAATGTATCTTGAGTCATTTTTAAACTCCACATGCTTTCTGCAAAAAATACAGGCCTACCATCTTTATCAGTTGCAATATTATAACGCTTAATTACATTAAAACGGTCTAGTTCGGCTTTATCATCGCTAGTAAACCAACATGCTTTTTGATAACTTAATGGAGTAAAGGCACAAGATGCTCCGTATTCATGTAATAATCGGAATTGAATTACCTCAAACTGTAGTTCGCCCACTGTTCCAATGATGCGCACATTACCAGGTTGCTGTGTAAATAGCTGCGCAACGCCTTCATCTGTTAGCTGTAAAATACCTTTTTCAAGTTGCTTGGTTTTAAGCGGATCTTTGTTTTCAAGTACTTTAAATATTTCGGGCGAAAAACTTGGAATGCCTTTAAATGAAATATTTTCGCCTTCGCTAAGTGTGTCGCCAATTTTAAAGTTGCCGTTGTCATATAAACCAACTACATCACCGGGATATGCCTCATCAATTACGCTTTTATCATTAGCCATAAAACTGGTAGGGTTACTAAATCGCAACTTTTTATTTAAACGCGTGTGGTAATAAAACTTATTACGTTCAAATTTACCAGATACAATGCGGCAAAAAGCAATTCTATCACGGTGGTTTGGGTCAAGGTTTGCGTGTATTTTAAAAATAAAGCCCGAGAAGGTTTTTTCTTCTGGTCTTACCTCGCGGTCTTCTGTAAATCGGCTGCGTGGTTCTGGTGCTATTTGTATAAATGTATCAAGTAGTTCTTGTATACCAAAATTATTAATGGCACTACCAAAAAATACTGGAGCCAAATAACCTTCTAAGTATAATTCGTTACTAAATGGCTCGTACACTCCTTCAATCAACTCCGCATCTTCACGCAATTTATCGGCACTTCTTTTACCAATAATGGCATCAAGCTCCTCACTATTTAGGTCATTAATTTCAACAACCTCTTTTGATATTTTGGTTTTATCAGGTTGAAATAAATTAAGTTTCTTTTCATATAAATTATAAACTCCCTTAAAATCACTGCCAATTCCAATTGGCCAAGTAAGAGGTCGGGTGTGTATGTTTAGTTCTTTTTCAATTTCTTCTAATAAATCATAAGGGTCTTGTCCCTCACGATCTAATTTATTAATGAATACGATAACAGGCGTGTTACGCATCCTGCAAACCTCCATTAATTTACGTGTTTGGTCCTCAACACCCTTTACGCAATCTACCACCAATATCACGCTATCTACTGCGGTTAACGTTCTGTATGTATCTTCGGCAAAGTCCTTATGGCCTGGGGTATCTAAAATATTAATTTTATAATCTTTGTAGTCAAAACCCATTACAGAAGTTGCAACCGAAATACCACGTTGCTTTTCTATTTCCATGAAATCTGAAGTGGCAGCCTTTTTTATTCTATTACTTTTTACTGCACCTGCTGTTTGAATGGCACCACCAAACAATAAAAACTTTTCAGTTAAAGTGGTTTTTCCTGCATCGGGATGACTAATAATACCGAAGGTTCTTCGTTTTTGTAATGCGATAACTGCTGCTGTGCTCATGTAATTTGAGGAATATAAAATGCCCACAAAGATAAGCGGGAGTGTTTAATTTAACTAAATATTTGATTGCTGTAAAAACAGCAAGGCCGCCCAATGGGCGGCCTTGCTTAAATCTATCAATGAATAAGTTACTGCATTGGTGGCATTTGCGCACCTAATACTTTTTGTGATTTCGCCTGTATAGCTTTTAACAATGCATCTTGTTTGTTAAACTGAGCTACTTGTTGAGCATACATCAATATATTGGTATTTTCTTCTAACTCAGTACTTACACCTTTCGCTTTGTTACCCTTAAATCTGCTATAATATTGGTATTTCTCAATAGCTTGATCAACCATACCATTTATTAATGTATTGGCTTTTTCCGGAGCTCCTGCTGCGTAGTATGCCTCAGATAAACGAATGATGAATATGTCATAAGGAACTGTGTTTTTAGGCATTACTTCTATACAACGATCTATGGCTTTGATGGCACGGGTATTATCGCCTTCTGCCACTAATTTCATTGCTAAACGGTAAAATAAATTACGGAAATTACGTGTTTGGCGTAAGGTGGTTTCATCTAAGTAAACACCTTCTTTATCCATATTGCCCCACTTAAACTTATCAACCAGGTTAGTATATAAAATATCGGTGTTGATGTGTCCGTATGTTCCACCTTCTACAGGGTCTGTATTTTTAATAGGCACAATGCGGTATGTTAAACCTTCTAATTGGAAATAATCCATCATGTTTAAGTATACATCACTTCCAGTAGTAATGGCAAAATAAATAGGGCGAGTCCAATTGGTGGTTGCCAATATATCAAGCACTACCAAATCTGCTTTCATTAGAGTACCATTTCCAATTTCCCATTTCATGGTATCTACAATAATATTGGCATCTTTTGCATGCACAGTACCCTGCTTTAATACTTGCTGTTTATCAATAGGTATATAGAATTTTTTAGTTGGATAGTAGCTAAACTCCATACCACTGTTTGATTTCAACTTAGCCATTGGGTCAGTGTCATCAGTCATAAATTTAATGATACTACTTAACGGATAGAAATCGGTTTGGTTAATACCAAATTGTCTTTCCACTTCAGGGTTCTGATAAAATATTACATAATCTCTTACACCTTGTTTATACTGACTTGGAGTCATACTAAATGGTATTGGTTCCGAGTCATATACTTTCGTTTTTAAAGCATCTGCATACCAATCTGTATTCAGTAAACTCAAGTTTATTACTCTAATATCACTACGAATGCCTTCAACATTTTGAGCATACCATAATGGATATGTATCATTATCGCCATTGGTAAATAACACCGCATTAGGGGCACAAGAGTTCAGGTAATCGTAGGCAAAATCTAGTGCTGCAAAACGATTACTACGATCATGATCATCCCAGTTTTGAGAAGCCATCAACACAGGAACACCCGCTATAGTAGCTATAGAAGCAATACCAGTTGCCACAGTGGCATTCATTTTTTTACTTAACCAATCAATTAGTGCCAATACACCTAATCCAATCCAAATGATAAAAGTTTGGTACGAACCAACATAAGCATAGTCGCGTTCACGTGGCTGGTGTGCAGGGAAGTTTAAGTATAAAATAATAAATGCACCTGTAAACAAGAATAAGGTTAATACAACCGTTGCGTCTTCTTTTGATTTTTTGAAATGATAAATCAAACCAATCAAACCTAATAATAGCGGTAAGAAATAATATGTGTTACGCGCTTTATTATTTTTAATCGAATCAGGAATATTGTCTTGAGGGCCTAAGCGCATAGCATCTATAAAAGGCACGCCACTAATCCAATTTCCTCTGGTAATATCACCAAATCCTTGATCATCGTTTTGTCTGCCAATAAAGTTCCATGCAAAATATCGCCAGTACATAAAGCCCATTTGGTAACTTAGCAAGAAATCAATGTTTTTGGCAAAGGTTGCTTTTTTACCTTCAGGTATATTTTCCCATTGGCGATATGATTGAACGTAATCGGGTCTGTCGGCCCACATACGCGGGAAAATAGTACAATCTTTAGGATCATAAATACGCTCAACTTTTTCGCCCGATTCTTCGTACTTTCCATCTCCTTTTGCATAGGTCATTGCACCCTTTTTCTCGTCAATTACTTTAGCATAAAAATACTGTCCGTATACCAATGGGTTTTCACCATACTGCTCGCGGTTTAAATATGATAATAAGCTAAACGGATTATCAGGAGCATTCATGTTAATTGGTGGTTTTGCATTACTGCGTATTAATACCATTGCATAAGATGAGTATCCTACAATAATAAACGTTACACTTAATATGGCTACGTTAACTACACTTTTAGATGCATTATTCTTGATAACATAATAATACAGCAAGGCTGTTATCGCGCCCCAGAAAATAATACCTGATGCGGATGGGTTAAGTGAGAATGTGGCCAAAACCATAATTACATATAATGCAGCAGCAACATAAAAACTTGTTTTGCTTTCGGTTTGTGTGTAATGTATGGCAGCAGCCAAAGTACCAGCAATAACAAAAAGCATAAAAAATGCACCAGTGTTAAAACTTGTACCAAACGAATTCACAAATATATAATCAAATTTGGTTGCTAATGACGGCATACCAGGGATAATACCAAATTGAACAATAGCTATTGCGCCTAGGGCAACCATAGTAGCTTTAATAAATCCACTACGCGTAAATTTGTTTCTACGGAAATAATAAACGTAAACAACAGAAGGTATAACAAGTATACTTAATAAATGGACTCCAATAGCCAATCCTATTAAATAAGCGATTAATACCAACCAGCGTTCGCTACCTTTTTCATCAGCATTATTTTCCCATTTTAAAATACACCAAAACGTTAATGTTGTGAAGAAACTTGATGATGCATATACTTCTGCTTCAACTGCAGAAAACCAAAATGTATCACTCCATGTTAATGCTAAAGCACCAACTAAGCCTGACACAGTTATAGCCAAAATTTGTTGCATACTTAGTGCATCACCCGACTTAATAATTAACTTACGGCCTAAATGTGTAATTGTCCAGAAAGTAAACATTACACACAAAGCACTTGTAGTGGCTGATACCATGTTTACCCAAAATGCAACTTGAGTTATATCGTCACCAGCAAACAATGAGAACAAACGACCCAATAATAAAAACAATGGTGCTCCCGGTGGGTGACAAATTTGAAGTCTGAAAGATGCTGAGATGAACTCACCACAATCCCAAAAGCTCACTGTTGGCTCTAATGTCAAGGTGTAAGTTACCAGTGCAATAACGAAGGTTATCCATCCTAAAACGTTATTTACTAAGTTGAAACGATTCATGCTTTACGTTAATTCGGTTAATATATAGGTTAGCAAATATATGTGCTGTGGGTAATTAACCAAATTTAGTCTGATTTTGATTGCATATTAACTGTAAATTAATTAAAATATACAAGCCTGCAATTCGTCTCTATGTTTCTAATTTAATGTTATTTTTATTCAACTAATTTGATGTGATGAGT
>CALPIR020000011.1 GCA_943323675.2 Chitinophaga pinensis
CTAACATGGGTAACCGCATCAGAAATTAACAACAGTCATTTTGAAGTAGAGCGTTCAGTAGACAACAACCGTTTCGAACAAGTAGGAACAGTAAAAGGCAACGGAACGACCTCAATGATGAATACCTACAGAATGGTAGACAACATTAAAGCGATCATTAACAGCAATGCAACAACGGTTTACTACCGCTTAAAGCAAGTTGATTATGATGGAGAGTTTGCATACACCCCAACAGTAACAGTAAGTTTAAATGAAAAAGGATCAGCTACAGCAGTATTAAATCCAAATCCATTTAAAGATGCATTTACAGTAGAGGTAACAGAATCAGCAGCAACAACCGCTGAGGTTTATTTACTAGATGGTAATGGCAAAATGGTACGTAATTTCAGCATGGAATTAAACAAAGGAACCACTGCTTACCAACTAACAGAATTAAACGAGTTGAGCTCAGGGATGTACTTTGTTCGCATCATCACAGCAAGTGGTAATAGTTATACCATTAAAACAATCAAGAAATAGGTTAGTGAACTAACCAACAAAACAAAACAGCCGCTCCATGGAGCGGCTTTTTTTATGCCTGCACAATAAGCTTCATGGAGGTTTTTAAAACATCCTTATCTATTAATTTTTGGTCAAGCAATCACTTTTATTGAAACAAATGTCCGTGCAGCTAGTTGTAAATTTCAAAAAGATTATTTTGAAATAGCACTCCGTTTAGACTTTTTTCGTTAACGGTAAAACGTCTATTTTTTATATTATGCTAGGAATTGGTGGATTAACATATAGTATATGTTCATTTAAACCACTTGGTAATAGAATAGGCATAAATCATTCGCCTTAAGTAACTATCTTAGTTTATTATAGGGGCTCAAGAAAATAAATAAATTGCAGGTTATTTTTTTGCAGGTTAATCTGTTCTAATTAATAAGATAAAGCCCATTTATATTTTGGTGTTGCAAGCACAGCTACACTTTTTTCTCCAGAATAAATATTGTAATCTGCTACGATGTTGTTTTCGTTAAACCAGCCCATTAGGTATTTTAATGTATCCATTTCTCCTTCTCGATGAACATCATCAAATAAAATCACAAATTCATCGCCTGGTAATTTATTTTCCACCAATTTCATCACATCAAACCTTGAATATCTTGGAGATCCAATTGGTCCGTCAATCAAATAAAAATCATAATTTTTAATTTGTACATTATTTAAGTCGAATACCATATTCAAGTTACCCAAAATGTCTTTCTCTATTAAATCAATAACTTTAATGTTGGTGTTCTGCGATAGGCTGCATTTGGTCTTGAAATGCTCAGCAAAGGTTTGATTTTGCTCATAAACATCGTGGCAAAAATGTTCAGAGGTATCTTGCGATTTTAAAAAAGTACTTATAAATTTTGATGATTCTCCTAGTCCTAACTCAAGTATTCTTTCAAATTTAAATTCTTGCAATAATCTGCTTAGCAAATAGAAAAATGTGTAGTTGCCAGCCCAATTACCTATAAAATAAGAGACTTCGCTTACCTCTTTTAACCCTCGTATGCTGTCGTTAAATTTCTGAGCCCAAATCTGTTCTTGTATACTTAGCAGTATTTTATTTTGGTTTTTTAATATTAACGCAGCGTCTTCCATAAGCCTTAGGTTACCTTATTAGTTTGGATAAGTTTGGTGATTGGTATTAATGAAACAAAGTAAAATTGGTAGTCTCGAGCAGAATCGAACTGCTATCAAATGTTTAGGAAACATCTATTCTATCCATTGAACTACGAGACCAACAAGTTGATGTTTAATAGTGCAAACATATGCAAACCTTGCAATAGCAGCAACTTCATTCTAAAAATTGATGAAAAGTTACTTGTCAATCCTTATAATGAGTTGGGTTAATTACTTATTTAGGGTATTTGCATTATCATACATAATGGCTTGTTATAGAGCCCACTACCCTTTATTAAAATTAAAAGTAGCAATATAAATACAAATAATAACATATAAAATACACTGCCTTGTAATCGATTTCGTGTTCGTTTAACTTCTCAATACGTTGAGAAACAACGACAAACTATTTCTTACTTTAAATCCTTAACAAATGAAAAAAAATGCACTACTTTTTTTCGCATTCTGGGCACTATTACTTCAGTGTGTCCATGCGCAGAGTATCGTAATTAGTGGAAGGGTGACTGATGGTACGGAGCCAATAATTGGCGCGTCTATTTACTTAAAGTCATCTAACACTGGAACAAGTACTGATGCCAATGGTAATTTTTCTATCGCTGTTCCCGCAAACGGAGCAACTTTGAGAATTTCTTATATTGGTATGAAAACCAAAGAGGTTGTAATTGATCCTAATGCAGCTAATGTTGCCCTTGCAATTGCACTCGAAAAGGATGAACTCCAATTAGAAGAAGTTACAGTAACCGCAATTGGTGAACAACGTAGTCTTCGTAAAACGGGTTATTCAACATCTCAAGTAAAAGGAAGTTCAATTTCAAGCTCTGGAGAATCAGGTGTTATCCAAGGTCTTTCTGGAAAAGCATCAAATGTATTAATTACAAAAAACACTGGTGATCCCGGTTCAGGGGCATTTATTCAAATTAGAGGTCAAAGTACCATTACAGGAAACTTGCAACCTTTAATAGTAATTGATGGTGTGCCAATGAGTAATTCTAGTATTGGCGGAGGAGTTGATGGGGTTGCACAACAATCACGTTTAAACGATTTAAATCCTGATGATATTGCCACAGTAGAGGTTTTAAAAGGAGCCGCTGCTGCGGCAGTTTGGGGAACGAGAGCCTCTAATGGAGTAATTTTAGTTACTACAAAAAAGGGAAAACGTACAGGTAAAAAAAGTAACATCAATGTTGAAATTGGATCTTCATTGGCATTAGATTATGTAAACAAAGAATACAAAAAACAAGGTACTTTTGGTCAAGGCTCTAACGGTAGTTGGGTAGCTAATACTGGTGGTAGTTGGGGTGATAAAATTGCAAATCGTTCAGGTACGGATATTTATAACATAGGTAACCAGCGCTTTGTAGCTGAAGATGGAAGTGTTTATTATCCTATTACATCTAAAGGTGATAGAACGGTATACAACGATAAAAATAGAGATCAAGTTTTTAGAACTGGGGTAACTTTTAACAATAATATTTCTCTTTCATCTGCAAATGAAAAGAGCAGTATTTATTTTAACTTATCAGACTGGAATCAAAATGGGATACTAAATGGTAATTCAGATTATAGAAGAACTACAGGACGTTTAAATTTCTCGCACACCTTAAATGATAAAATGAAATTCTCAATGAATTCATTTCTTTCCAAAGTAAATTCAAACCGTATTCAACAAGGTTCTAATGTTGATGGATTATACTTAGGATATTTAAGAAGTGCTCCAGATTTTGACAATTCAGATTATGTAGGAACGTATTATAATGCAGCTGGTGCCGCGACTTTTAATGCACACAGAGGTTATAGGAGGTATTTAGGTAATGCGTCTATTGCATATAATAATCCTGGATGGACCTTAAACAAACAAACCAATACAAGTGAAGTTACACGTATCATTGTTACACCAGAGTTAAACTATGAATGGGCTAAGAAGTCTATTTTAACTGTTAGAACGGGATATGATATTTCTAATGACAGACGTGTAACTTATTTTCCTTTTAACTCGGCAGGTAATTATGCAAACGGAGGTTTTACAGATGATTTTATTAAGCAAAGCGAACTAAGTTTCCATGCTTACAATAGAAACTCATTTGATATTAATAATTCGTTGGTACTTAATACAACTGTTGGATACTTATATACCAATAGAAGTTTATATAATATTGGAGGTACTGCTAGTCAGTTTATTTTAAATAATCAGGACCGTTTTACTTTTATTAATTCAACTTCAGCAAACAGAGATCCATTTAATAGCGTAGAAAACCTTTTAAATAACCGCGCATATGGAATAGCAGATTTAGATTATAAAGATAAATTATTTGTTCAGTTAACTGTGGCATCAGAAGCTGCAAGTACTTTCAAGGGCAGATTTACCTATCCAAGTGCTACTGTAGCTTATGAATTTACCAAAGATTTCTTAAAGAACAATAAGGTGCTAAGTTATGGCAAGTTACGTGCCTCAGCTGGTATAGTGGGCGTTGAACCTCCTGCATACATTTGGAACACAAATTATGTTAATGCTTCATCGGTTTCTGGATGGGGAGAATCTTTAGAAGGATCTCAATTTGGGGGCTCTATTTATAGAAGTAGCATTCAAGGAAACCCAGATATAAAACCTGAACAAAAATCTGAAATTGAAATCGGGACAGATTTGAAATTTTTCAAAAACAAAATTGCTTTAAGTGCCACTTATTACTCTAACAAAACAACAGATGCAATATTTGCTGTTGATGTTCCTGCTTCTACTGGTTATACAAGCAAATGGGATAATGCAGCAACTATTAGTAACAAAGGATTTGAAGCTGATTTAAATGTAAAAATAATCGATAATTCTAAACTAACTGTTGGTCTATACGGAAACATAGGGATTAACAAAAACTTAGTAGAAGATATTAAAGATGTAAGTTCAATATTTTTATCAGGATTTACGGGAACTTCTTCACGTGCTGTAGAAGGACAACCGTTAGGTGTTTTTTGGGGTGGTAAATGGGCTCGCAATGAAAGTACTGGAGCTTTAGCACTTGATGGAAATGGATTTCCTACAGCTGCTGTAAGTGAGGGTATCCTTGGTGATCCAAATGCAAAATGGCGCGCAGGATTTGGGTCTACCCTTTCATGGAAGGGTTTGGATGTTAACATATTATTCGAAACATCTCAAGGCAATCAAATGTGGGCTGGAACTTCCGGGGTGCTTAATCATTTTGGTATAAGCGAGGAAACAGCTAACGAAACTACAGTTTCGGCTGCAGACGCTGCTGTGATCAAAAACTATAATGGAGAAACAATAGATCAATTAGCAACTGCAAATCCTGATGGTTCATACACAGTTAGAGGAAACATATCTGATTTTGGTAACGGTAGGGTATTACTTGACCAAGCTTGGTATACCAGTTTAGGTGGTGGATTTGGTTCTGTATCGGAACACTTTATCAAAGACGCTTCTTGGGTAAGGTTACGTGAAATCAGTCTTAACTATAAATTACCAAATAGCCTGTTAAAAAAATTACATATCCCTGGTGCCAGTATAGGATTTACAGGACGTAATCTATTGTTATTTACAAACTTTGATGGAGTTGATCCTGAGTTGAACTTAACTGGTGCCTCTAACGGCAGAGGTTTAGATTATTTCACCAATCCGGGTACTAAATCATACATCTTCAATTTACGCTTAAATTTCTAATTCAACAGTTATGAAAAAAATGATTAAGTATATAGCAGTAGGATTATTAACTGCACCAATATTTATGATGTCTTCCTGCCAGAAAGATATCAATGAAATAAATGAAACAAACCCCAATGCATTTAACGATTCTGATCCCAAGTTAATGATTACAGGCGCCCAATTGGCAAATGTGATGTTAAATGAAGGAGAGGCAGCTCGTTTGGCCGGAATTTTTGCAGGCCATTTTACCGGGTACGATCGTCAATATGTTTCTTATGGATTATATAACATGAATGCAGGTGATTTTAACACACCGTGGGGTACATTATATGCCGAAGGAATTGCGCAATGCAGAATCATAAGAAGTAAGGCTGCGGCCTCTAATGATCAAACATTAGAAGCTTCTGCATCTGTTACTGAAGCGCATTTACTTTTAACGGCCTCTTCATTATGGGGCAATATTCCAAACACCCAAGCTTGTTCGGGTAATCCTACACCTACTTTTGATAAAATGTCGGATGTATATGATTACTGCATCGTTTTATTAGATTCTGCCATTTCAAAAGGTGGCGCTTCATCTGCATACTCATCTGCATATGCAGGATCGTTTACATGGGGTGAAGTAGCAAATACCTTAAAAGCTAGGGCTTATTTGCATAAAAAGGATTACGCGAAGGCAATAGATGCGGCCAAAAATGGTATTTCTAAAGGCAATGATTTCTATGCGAAACACGAAACTGAATCACCGGGTGCTTGGAATCTATATTATGATTTCTTGGATTACAATCGTCCTGGATATATCAGTTGTGAAAACTCATTCATACATGCTTTGTTAGACAGTACTTCTGCTAAATACAAGGGAAATACCAAAACAAAAGAAGCATCTCGTTATGAAAACTATTTCTTGATAGATAATTATACTCCTGTGGATCCAAACATGTATACGGGTATTTTTGCACCTACATCTAATTTCGCTCTGGTATCTTATGTTGAGAACCAACTTATACTAGCAGAGTGTTACTGGAGAACGTCTGTGTTTGATAAGGCGCTTGAAAGCCTTAACAACGTTCGCTCTGAGCACGAGTCTAATTTTGGTGGTTACGAACAATATGTTAGCGGTGATTTTGCTAATAATGATGCCTTGTTAAAAGAAATCATTACTGAAAAGTACGTGAGTTTGTTTGGAAGCATTGAAGTTTTTAATGATGTGAGAAGAACCCAAAATTTAATAGGCGTGCCGATTAATTCAGGTAATAAAATACCAGGTAGATTTTTATATCCTCAATCAGAAATGAATTCAAATAAAAATACCCCCACCGCAACTTTATTTGATGTGTTGGAGTTGTTTCAGTAACAATTCATTTGAGATACTTTTAAAAAGCACCCTATTGGGTGCTTTTTTTTTAGGCAAGGTTTTTTGCAACAGCCGTTTGTTGGTTTAATCCATTAAATGTGGAATAAACTTTACAAATACCTACTTTTGTAAAAAAGTAAACATTGGAAAAAACACTGTTAAATATAGGCTTTAGAAATGCCGTTCTCAATTTGGCGCTTAAAACCATTAAGCTAAGATACAAAAACTCCTTTCTTGGTATTTTTTGGAGTATGCTCAATCCGCTATTGTTTTTACTTATTTTAACGGTTGTTTTCAAGGAAATCAATCACATCGAAAATTTCTCTTTATATGCATTAAGCGGACTTATATTCTGGAATTTTATATCGGCATCCATTCTACAAGTGCTCACATCCTTCATAGATAATGCATCTATTCTTAAATCGGTAAATTTACATCCGTTTAGCTTTCCACTATCAGCAATCTTTGCCGCTGTTATTAATTTACTGCTTACGTTTATACCATTTTTTGTTATCATGTTTTTTCTTCATTTCCAGCTTAACTATACCATCATTTTTGTACTTCCTCTTATTATAGTTACTGCAATTTTTGTATTGGGTTTTGGTATGATTTTGGGGACACTAAATATATTTTTTAGAGATATCCAATTACTTTGGAATACCATAATACCAGCATTTTTTTATTTTACCCCTATAGCTTACACACCCGATTTGGTTCCTGAAAGCACACGCCACCTGCTTAAGCTTAATCCGTTTTATTATTTCGTTGAGTCGTTTCATGATATTTTTTATAGGTTTAAACAACCCGATGGGTTTAATTTTCTGGTATGTACGGTAATGGCAGTTGTGGCTTTTACAATTGGTTATACCTTATTTAATAAATACAAAAAAGGGTTTATATCTAACATATGATGAGCGATAATAATTTTGCAATCAGGCTAACAGATGTAGATGTTTGTTTTTATATAAGAGAAACTGGTGCAGTATCTTTTAAAGAATTACTGTTTAGTTTGGGTAAGAGACCTTTTTTAGATAAAAAATTTGTACTGCGTAACATTAACCTTGAAATACAACATGGCGAGTGTATTGCGCTGTTGGGTAAAAATGGCTCTGGGAAAAGTACCCTATTAAGGGTGTTATCTGGCATTATAGAACCCGAAAAAGGTAGGGTAGAAGTTAATGGAATAGTTGCCCCATTATTGAGTTTAGGTGTTGGCTTGGAATATGAAATGACAGGCCTAGAAAATGTAAACTTACTTTGTGCTTTAATGGGCATGTCGCAGGCTGAAATAAAAAAGTATACTCCCGAAATTATTGAGTTTTCTGAGTTAGGCGAAGCTATTAATTGGCAAGTTAAACGTTACAGTACAGGCATGACTACTCGCCTCGCTTTTAGCATTGCTATCGTAAAACAACCTGATATTTTATTGATAGATGAAGTGTTATCAGTTGGTGATGTGGGTTTTCAAAAGAAATGTTTGAGAAAAGTTGAAGAAATTAAGGCGAAGGGTGCTACCATAGTTTTTGTTTCTCATAACTTTAATGAAGTTAAAAGCATGTGCAGCAAAGGCGTATTGGTGAACAATGGAACTATTGATTTTATTGGCGATATTGAAGAAGTTGGTGAACGATATTCAAAATTATTTTAGCGTATCAAATGGTAAAAAAGAACATACTGCCTAAAAATAGTTTACAGAGGGCCGAATACTCGGCCTTACTAAATACGGTAAAAAATTATGAAGAGCGCATCAAGGAAATTGAAAGCAGTTCTTATTGGAAAATGTATTTGTTTCTTACTAAAACAAAGTTAATTCTAACCAGTGACAGTTATCTTAAAGATTCCCGTTGGCCTTTTATTCAACGACTTTTTTTCCTGTTTTCAAAGCCAGGTTTGTTATTAATTTATAAGTTTTTTAAGCAATTGTTTTCCATAATTATTGGTGCAATCAATTATGTGCTTAGCATTAAAAAGGATGATGATCAAACAGGTTATAAAGCGTTTAAGCAAAAACGTTTCCCTCGTGAGGTTGATCTAGAAGCTATGGCGCAAAATATTGTTAATTTTAAACAGCAGCCTCATCTGCAATTGTTTGTTAATGTTACTGACGAAAGCATACCATTCCTCAATCAATTTTTAAATGCCCTTCAAAAACAAGTATATCAGTATTATTTCGTAAGTTTTATAATTGATAACGAGTCGGATAGGGTGAGCTTTGTGCTAAAAAAAATCATTGAAAATGATTACCGTTATGCTATTATTGATAGTGCAGATAAGCCAGAGTTGATTTGTGATTATGCCTTGTTTACGACCTTAAATTGCATTTTACGTGAAGATTGTTTGTACGAGTTTGTTAATGAAATTAATAAATCAGGAGATCCGAATTTTATTTATTCCGACAATGATTTTTTTGATGCATTAGTTCCTTACGACACCATAACACCTTATTTTAAACCTGATTGGAGTCCGCATACAATCTTGTCTCGCAATTATATTGGTAATTTGTTTTTGGTGAATAAAAGTACTTATAACAAAGTTCCAGTAGAACTAACGGCAAATTTCTATGGGTTGATATTAAATTTTACACAAAATAATCCAAAGATTAAGCACATTTCAAAAGTACTTTATCACGAGCACAAAGAGGAAGTTACTATTGACAAAATACATCAGAATCACATTACACTAAATCAGTTTTTAAATCATCAATATCAAGGTGCATATGCACGTGTTTCTGATGCTTCATTTGGTTGTTTTGAACCTGTTTTTAAAATAGATAATACCCCTTTGGTATCAATCATTATTCCATCTAAAAACAAATCAGATATCTTAGATGCTTGTATTCAATCAATAACCTCCTTTTCTACCTACACTAACTTTGAAATTATAATTATTGACAATGGAAGTTCAGAGAAAAGTTTTTTTAGTTCAGTAGCACAATGGGAGTATAATTATCCTGGTGTAATTAAAAGCTACCGTATGGATATACCATTCAACTATTCTGTGCTTAATAACAATGCTGCACAATTTGCTAAAGGAGATTACCTTTTGTTTTTAAATAACGATACGCAACTTATATCAGAAAATTTAATTGAAGAGCTAATTAAAATTGCACAACTAGATAATGTTGGTGCTGTTGGACCTAAGTTGCTTTACCCCAATAATACCATACAACATGCTGGGATAGTTTTATCGCTTGATGAGACGGGTTCGCATATTTATTCGGGTGCTCATAAAGACACTGCAGGTTATTTTAATAACGTAAATTGTTTAACCAATTATAGTGCTATTACTGGAGCTTGTATGATGATCAAAAGAGATCGTTTTATTCAAGTTGGCGGTTTTGATGAGCACCTTGCAGTTGATTGCAATGACTTGGAGTTATGCTGTAAATTAATGAGTACTGGGTATAATAACGTTTACCTTCCTTGGGTTAAAATGTACCATCACGAGTGCTTAACTCGTGGTAATCCAATTATTAGTAGTCAGTCAATGGCCAAACAATCTTCAGAGAAGCAATACTTTAAACATAAATGGGATGTGCTCATAAAAAACGATCCATTTTATAGTAAAAACCTTACCAAAGTTTCTAAGTATTTCGAAATAAATAACGCATAATATGTTAGAACAAAATATAGTTTTCAGCTTTATAGTTCCCGTGTTTAATACTGGTAACTTTATTTTCGAAACACTAGACTCGATTAATAACCAGGATTTCGATTTAAATAAAATTGAAGTGATTGTTGTTAACGATTGCTCAACTGATGAATTAACCAATACTATTATTAATCAACTATCAGAAGTTGGAATTTATAATAATCTTAAAATACAAATCATTCAAAACTCAACCAATAAGTGGCTAGCCGAAGCAAGAAATATTGGCGCAAGGAAAGCTATTGGTAAATATTTGGTTTGTTTAGATAGCGATGACACGATTGAAAGTGATTTCTTAAAATTAAGTTTATTAACCTTTGCTGCATATCCAACGGCTTCTTGGGTTTACCCAAGTGTTAGAAAATTTGGGTACAAAAACCAAATTGATGAAGCTCCTTTTTATAGTTCCAAGAAATTATTCTTGGAAAATTATCTAGTGGCTGTGTCACCTGTTAAACGTGCGCTTTGGATTAGCTTAAACGGGCAAAGAACTTTACATTTAGCTAATGGAGTTAAGTTATACGAAGATTGGGACTTTTGGCAACGTGCTATCGGTAAAGGGGCTTATGGTGTTCCAATTAAAAAAGTGTTGTTTAATTATCGCCAAAACATAAGTTCATTGGTTACAAGAAGCGAGGAAGAAGGAAGCTTATCAAGTTTATTGGCCTATAAAAAAAATTGGTTTAGTTTATTTGGAATTAAAAAATCCCAGCGTGCGTTTCAACATGTTAACGATATGCATACTGTTAATAGATCTTTCATTAATAGCGTATTTAAGAAAATATCACAGCTAACCATTAAACGTACTTTTGCTAATACAAAACCAAAGGATATACTGTTTTACTTATTTTGGACATCTAAGTTTATTGAGCAGAAAATGAATCCAAAAGTAAAGTATACAAAAGCACATAAAATGGCTGGGTTTATTGAGGGATTTAAATTAGACTTTGACAAGGAATTTCCTGTATGTGTACAACCTTCAAACCAAGTGCTTGTTACCCATTTTTGGTGGCATGTGGGTGGTGCCGAAAATATTTTATTAAGTTATATTAAAACGTTACATAACCAAAATTTAAAAGTTACTGATGTTGTAATAAATGATTCAAATACATCTGGTGTATTAAAAAATGAATTTGCCAAATACACCAACAGCCAGGTTTCCTTGGAGAATATTGCGGATGGTCCGTATCCAATGCTTTTGGCGCTATGGGAAATAATAAAAAACGAGAAGCCAGGAATCATACTTAATATGAGCAATCCGCTTCTATATATATTAAGTCCTCTTATAAAAGAAAAGTTTCCGAATACCATTATTTATGATTTGTTGCATTGCGAAGATTACGATGATAATGGTTGGTTTGAAGCCGCTTATCAGTACCAGAAATATATAGATAAACGTATTGTGACCAGTGATTTTTGGAAGGAAGTTTTGGTAAAAAAATACAAAGAACATGCTTCCAAAATTGAGGTCATTCATAACATGATCGATTATGATCGTTTTAGTAATACCAACTTTACACGCAAACAATTATTAGACAAATTTGGTATAGATTCTAGTAAAAGAATTATTGGTTCGTTAGGCCGTTTACAATGGCAAAAACGTCCTGATATTTTTGTACGCGTAGCTGAATTAATGCAAAATAACAATAACTATCATTTTGTTATGGCTGGGGATGGAGACATGTACGAAGAATTAAAAGATAGTATAAACAGACTTTCAAATCTTACCTATGTTGGAGCAACTAAAAACCCAGAAAATGTGTATCCGATGTTTGATGTGGCCGTTTTTCCAAGCAAATACGAAGGTTACCCGCTTGTGGGTATAGAGTGTGCTTATGTTGGTTTACCCATAATTGCTGCTAACATTGTTGGTTTCCGCGAGCAAATTGAAAATGGAAATATTGGTTTGTTGTATGATATTAAAGGTGACGAGGAAGATGCAGATAGCATCAAACATATACTATTACACGAGTATGAAAATTTAATATCCTTGGGTAAAAATGGACCTGCATTTGTAAATAAATACCACAACCGCGAATTAATAAAAGCCGATATACAAAAGGTGTTTGGGTTATGATTGATAAGGTAGATTCGGCATCGTATTTGTCGTTTTACAGAATTCGTTCTACATCAAATAATAGTTGTTTGTTCGGCATCATGTACTTTAGATAACAATATGTAAAAATGCGTTATACGTTAGTCACCTTTTGTTTTTTGCTTTTATTTTGTTCGTATAATAACGCTCAAACAACACTTGATATACCTCAGTTAATACCTTTTAAACAAAAGGGAAATTTCGGCTTTAAAACACAAAAAAATCAAATTGTTATTGCTCCTGTATATAAAAATGTTGGACTATTTGTAAATGGGAAAGCCATTGTGTCTAAGCAAATAAATGGTAAAAGACTAACAGGTGTTATTGATAATACAGGACGTGAAGTTGTGCCCATTAAGTACAGATTGATGTATGGCATATTTAATGATGGAAGAGGATTCACTGCCAATGGTTTTATTGCGCCAGACGCTTGTTATACAATTATTCTTGATGACGAGAAATATACCAACAATATGGGTGTTTTGGATAGGAACGGGGATGTGGTTTTGGAGCCAGATTATTTATATATACAACCCAGTTTTAATGATAGCCTAGGACTAATTTTTGAGGTAAGAAAACGCATTGAGTCTGACGAAAAAACAGCTATTTATAACTCGTTAGGAAAATGTATATTTCCATTTAGTAAGGACAATGTCTTAAGTGATTGGGAAAATCAAATTCGTGGAAGTTCAAAAAAACCAGAGCCATCAAAAGAAGAAATTCTAAAAGCAGATACTTCCCATTCATATATTTATGTAAAGGGTTTGGATTTGCATGGTTTTCCTTTATCACATGCCATTGTAAAGGATAAAAAAACTGCTCGATACGGGGTTTATAACCTGGCAACTAAAAAGTATATATTACCATATAATTATAGTTATATAAGTGTACTGGGCAATGCACATATAATATGTGCCTCACCCAATAAAAAAGTTAAAAAAACAGTTTACAATAAAACCTTTCAACTTATAGATAGCCTTGATCAAAAAAGTGAATTCACCTTTTTCTGGGGTAGTCAGTTTTCGTATACCAATTCTGGTGTAATATACAGTGGTAATTACAAACCATTGAATAAAATCGGTAATCAACGTTCAAGACAGAAACACTTTCCAAAACTTGGGTTAATGTTAATTATTGACTATAACCTGAATACCGCTTGTGTTTTTGATACACTGGGTAACATAGTTTTTGAAACACCATTAGCATCTAAATATTTGTATAATGACCCTGCTTTTGATGATGATGTAGAAGATAAACTAGAACAGGCGGAGACTTTAGATACCATAATAAAATATTTTCGCATTGGGTTTGCTCCTCTTTCCGAATATGCCTCTTCAAATAAATTTCGTACTTCGGCTGATGGACAAATTTATTATGGCCGTTTTGGAGGTAAACTCGTGGCAATGCCAGTAAAGGATGTTGAACGATTTCCCATGATTAAAAGAGACGGGATTAAACTTGTTTTCGAATTTATAAATGGCAAGCAAATAACTTTACCAGAGAATCTTCGATATTTATTGCTCTATGGAACCGACTCTATGTATGTCGCTAAACATATTACTTCTAAAGAGTTTTATCAGGTTGATATAGCGGGGAATCTTCGATTACTTAAGGATAGTGAGCGCTTAGCACTAATTGCACGCATAAACGAGGCTGTAAAGCCAGTGGTTAATAATTGTTTTTCATGCACTTTTCAAAAACCGATTACGCTTAATCAAAACTGGATATGGGAGTATCAGGCATTTTCTTCTGATGAGTTAAGTATACCACTTCCAATCTTGGTTCCACAGGCAGGTCCAGCTTCTGCTAAAATAGATTTATCAACTGGCCAAAACTTTTTCTTTCATCGAACAACACTTCAGGTATACGGTATTTATAAAAAGCATAAAAGAATTGGTCCAACTCCATATTACAATTTATTTAGGATAAACCGTAAAAATGGTGACTTAAAAAATTACCAAGTAAAAGCGTTTTAACTTTCAAATAACTTTTATCCATCATACCTACATCTAACCTCTTTCTGGTATTTGTTCAACCATAAAAATGGTATAATACATTTAAAGAATTCATCTTTTTCTGTTTTTATTTAGCTAATTAATGCATAAAAAACAAAGCTGTGTGCATATATCTATTGGCTTTTAAAGCCATGGGATTTAACTTTATTAATTGGGAATGAATATCCTAATAAACTGATTATGCAAATATTGTGAGTATAAATGCTATATATTTGATTAAACTAAAAATTGCAACTATGCGTAAAATACACTACTTATCGCTATTGGGCATGTTATTGTTATCGTTACCTGTTTTTTCGCAACATAACCTACCTTATCAACCTACAAACATTATTGGGAATTTAAACCGTTCGCAAATTAGTTGGGCTTCAAGCAATGGATTGGGCAAAACAACTAGCTGTAGTTACGATACTGTTAATTACACATTCAATAAGGCCACAACTTTACAAGCTATTTCTATGAACAGCACAACGGCAAGTGCTTTTGCTCAGTGGTACTCTGCTCCTCAGGCATTGTCGGTAAGTGGGTTCGAGTTCTATGCTTGGCAATCGGCAAATATTGCAGCAACAGTTAGTGTTACTTGCCGAATTTATAATGCCAGCCCCATTGATTCTACGCCAACAGGATTACCCCTCGCTTCGGTAAGTGTTCCAGTTGATTCAACTTTTGGAGGTGGACAACTAACTAGATTAAGGAAATTGGCTATTTTTCCGAGTCCTGTAAACGTTACAGGGCCTTATGTAATAATTATAGAGAATTCCACAACTACTCCTGTTTCTGTTGTGTCCAATAATTGGTCTGCAACACCGCCAAATGGCCGCACAGAGTGGTTAAGTTCACTGCGCTTCAATAATAATTTTGTTCGTTCTTACAATGTAAATGTTGGCGGCATTCCTTTTAATGCCGATTTTATCATGCAACCCTTTGTTTCAGCAACAATAACCGCTGATTTTGTTCCTTCAACACTTTGCAACACAGGACTAGGAGATACCATAACATTCAACAATACCTCATCTCCAATTAATCTTGATAGAATGTACAGTGTTCGGGCGTTTCAAAATATCCCTCAATTTGGTTTTATGTGGAATTATGGTGATCATATGGGTTACTTTTATAATGTTAATGGAACCCGTAATTATACAAATAGAACACAGTATACAGTTACATTAATTGATACATTAATTGGTTGGACTAGGGGATGCAGTGATACCAAACAGAAAGTAATTTTTGAAGCGCCACTTCCTGCTGTTGTTTCCAGCAATACACCAATTTGTATTGGTTCAACGTTACTACTTACATGCGATTCTGTTGCAAATGCAAGTGGTTATTATTGGACTGGTCCCAACGGATTTACGTCTAATCAACGTAACCCTAACATTACCAATATTGGATTAATAAATCAAGGCAATTACAATTGTGTTGTGATCATGGGTCAGTGCACGTCTGCTGTATCTACTACCATTGTTAATGTAATAAATACGCCTACCGCATCAAACAACGGACCTTTGTGTGCTGGTCAACAGCTAGTATTAAACGTTAACAACATACAAGGAGCCGCATATAATTGGGTTGGTCCAAACGGTTTTTCATCATCAAGCATTAACCCCAGCAGAAATAATATGACTGTATCTGATTCGGGTATTTATAGTGTTACCATTACGGCACCAGGTTGCGGAATAATTGGTCCATTTCAAACCAATGTTCAAGTTAAAGCACTTCCGCAAGCACCAACGGTTAGTTCTAATACCCCTATTTGTGTAGGCGATAATTTACAATTAAGCGCATCTTCAATTGTTGGTGCAACATATAGTTGGATTGGTCCAAATGGATTTTCATCGGCTCAACAAAACCCAGTTCGAATAAATTCATCATTGCTTTTTGCTGGCACTTATTCTGTTTCTGTATCGTTAAATGGTTGTACTTCTTCACCCGTAAATGCAAGTGTAATTGTAAACCCTATTCCTGCAACACCTAATGTTTCATCAAATGCACCTTTGTGTGTTGGACAAACTTTAAGTTTAACAGCCACTCCCGTTAATAATGCTACATATCTATGGAGTGGACCTGCAAATTTTAGTTCAAATGTGCAAAATCCTACAAGGGATAGTGTGTTACTTTTTTATTCTGGAAATTACAGTGTGGTAGCATCTGTAAATGGATGTTCATCTTCACCGGGTAGTATAAATGTTCAAATATCAACCAACACACCAACTCCTGTTGTTACTAATAACGGGCCATTGTGTCCTGGTCAAACATTACAACTTAACGCAGGTTCTGTTGCAGGTGCAGCATACAGTTGGACAGGACCTAATGGATTTACAGCCAACGTTCAGAATCCAAGTGTTATAAATATAGATTCTTCAAAAGCGGGTTTATATAGTGTTACTGCAATAACTTCTGGTTGTGCAATTTCTTCTGCAGGTGCTACAACTGTTACCGTTAATAACCTGCCTGCAATGCCAAATATATCTTCTAATGCACCACTTTGCGATGGAGCTAGTTTACAATTAAATGCAAGTACAATTAATGGAGCCAACTATTTTTGGAATGGGCCTGATGGATTTTCATCAACCTTAAAAAATCCTATTATAAGTAACGTTAATGCGAGTAAAGCTGGCCAGTATAGTGTTTATGTATCGGTACAAGGTTGTGGTATTTCAAATACAGCTAATTATAATGTTATTGTTAGAAGGATTCCTTCTGCACCAAGTGTTAGCGGAAATGCACCAGTTTGCCTTGGTGATACAATTCGATTTATAGCAAACGCTGCATCAGCGGGGCCCAATAAATCTTTTGTATGGACAGGACCTAATAATTTTGGTTCTTCTTTAAGCAATCCAGTATTACCTAATGCAAACGCCACAAATGCTGGATTATACAGTGTAAGTGTTATTGATTCAGGATGTACATCAGTACAGGCTAGTTATAATGTTTCTCTAAAGGTTATTCCAAGTAGCCCAGTGGCAACTAACAGTGGAGAGGTTTGCGAAGATGGAAATACACAACTAAATGCAACTACCATTTCTGGTGCAAACTACCGTTGGACTGGTCCAAACGGATACATCAGTTTTCTTCAAAATCCCACCATCAATAAAATTGCTTTACTTCAAGCGGGAACATACAGTGTAGAGGCTATTTTAAATGGCTGCTATTCTAATCCAGCAAATACCGTTATTAATGTTAAGTCACTACCGGCTATGCCAACTGCAACCAACAGTGGTGCGGCCTGTGTTGGTGGTTCTGTTAACTTGTTAACTGATGTGGTACAAGGTGCCTCATATAGTTGGAAGGGGCCTAATAATTTTGTTTCTACTGTGCGCACACCAATCCTTAATAACATTACCATTAACCAAGCAGGCACCTATGAAGTATCAATACTTGAACAAGGTTGTTTTTCTAAACCGGGAATTACCAATGTTGTAGTTAATCCAGTGCCTAGTACGCCCACAATTAGTAGTTTACCCGCCTCTGGGAATATTTGTTCAGGTGATAGTGTGATGCTATTTGCCTCTTTTGTATCAGGTGGGTTGTATGAATGGATTGGCCCAGCAGGCTTTGGCTCTAGCATTCAAAATGTGGTAATTAGAAACGCATCATTAGCTAATGCTGGAGACTATATTGTTAAAGTTACAAAATCAGGATGTACTTCGTTAGAAGCTACTAAAAGTATTGCGGTAAATCCTAAACCTCAAACAAGTAATATATTAGGACCGATAGAAGTAAGAAGTCAAGAGCTGCATAATTATTTGGTGCAAAATACCGTTGGCTCTATTTATAATTGGAGTATTATTGGTGGCACACAAACTAGTGGAGGCTCAACTTCTGGTATTTCTGTTACTTGGGGTAAAGCAGGTACAGGTAATTTATATGTGCAAGAAATCAATTCGTCTGGTTGTTCAGGTACAACAAAAGAGTTAAGTATTCAAATTGGTTTTGCATCTGGCTTGCAAGAAAAAACAGCATCAAACTTTAGTTTTTATCCTAATCCAGTTAACAATAAGCTATACATAGAACTCTCAAAAGCAGCACAAAAAAATGTGGTAATAAAATGTTATAATCAACTAGGACAATTGGTTAAATCTACCACATACAATGCGGGGTTAAGTTCACTCACTTTTGAAATGCATGACATCATGCAAGGGGCCTATTTAATGTCGGTGCAAATAGATGATGAGTTAACTTGGACTAAAATTATTCGTAACTAAAAAATAGCGCCACTTATTTCTATTACTTATCAAAAAGCCATGCGTGGTTTTTTGATAAGTAATTTCTTTTGTATTTACGAGGTTGTTGATAAGCTTGTTTTCTATGAGTTGCTATCATGTAATCATGATAATGAGACGAATTAGCTATATATGTTAAACTATGTTTTGACCTCGTTTGACTTTAATTAAATTTCTGCCTAAAGTATAATTGAGTTAAATCCCGAACGATTAAGTTCAGGATTTAAATGTGGTGTGGGAGTCCCGAGTGCTCGGGAGAACGCCCGACACAAACTGTATAAAATAAAAAATCCCGAACCGTTAAGTTCAGGATTTTAATGTGGTGTGGGAGGGAATCGAACCCCCGACACAAAGATTTTCAGTCTTTTGCTCTACCGACTGAGCTACCGCACCATCTTTTGAGGAGTGCAAATGTAAAAATAAAATCTATTTCTGCAAATAATTGTTTCATTTTAAATAAAAATTCCCTGCCTGCCTACTCAAAAAAATGTTTTATAATTGTGCACTAAGCACAGCAAAATAACAGTATGATAGCACAGATACTATTTGTAATAATTGCGGCAGTTGCCACTTATTTTTTCGTTAAAAACCTAAAAACCATCAGAAGAAACATTCTGTTAGGCAAGGATGTGGACCTAAGCGATAACAAATTAGAGCGTTGGAAAACCATGCTAAAAGTGGCTTTTGGGCAAACTAAAATGGCGGCACGTCCAGTTCCATTTGTGCTACACTTAGTGGTTTATGTTGGTTTTGTTCTTATAAACGTAGAGGTACTTGAAATTTTAATAGATGGTGTATTCGGTTCGCACCGTGTGTTGTCTTTTCTTGGTGCTGTTTACAATTTGGCCATTGGCTTTTTCGAAATATTGGCTTTTGGTGTGTTAGTGGCTTGCGTAGTTTTCTTAACGCGCAGGTACGTGGTTAAATTGGCTCGCTTTCAGAGTCCCGAATTACAAGGAAAACCCAATAAAGATGCGGCTTACATCTTAATTATTGAAATCATTTTAATGGCAGCTTTGTTAAACATGAATGCTGCAGATCAAATTTTACAATCTCGTGGGGCTGATCATTATATCTTAGCGGGTTCGTTTCCAATTAGCAGTTGGCTTTTTGCTCCAATATTCAATAACTTTTCAGATGGTACTTTGGTTTTGATTGAACGCGCTGCATGGTGGTTTCACATCATTGGTATTTTTGCTTTTATGAATTACCTGCCTTTCAGTAAGCATTTTCATATCATCATGGCTTTCCCTAATACGTTCTACTCAAACCTAAAACCCAAAGGGGAGTTAAAAAACATGGATAGTGTAACCCAGGAGGTAAAATTAATGTTAGACCCAAGTGCGGTAACACCTGAAGGATACGAGCCACCAACAAGTTTTGGAGTTAAAGATGTGCAGGACCTAACTTGGAAAAACTTAATGGATGCATACACCTGCACCGAGTGTGGCCGTTGTACCAGCAGCTGCCCGCAAAATATTACAGGTAAGTTGTTATCGCCACGCAAAATTGTAATGGATGTGCGTGATAGGTTAGAAGAAGTAGGTAAAAACATAGATGCCAATAGCGGATCTTTTGTTGATGATGGAAAAAACCTTCACAGCTACATTACCGAAGAAGAACTTTGGGCTTGCAATACTTGCAACGCATGTGTTGAAGCTTGCCCCATAAACATTAATCCCATGGAAATGATTGTAGAAATGCGCAGGTTTAAAGTCATGGAACAATCATCGGCACCTGGTTCGTTAAACAACATGTTTAATAACCTAGAAAATAACCAAGCTCCTTGGCAGTTTAGCCCAATGGATAGGGCCAATTGGACTAAAGAAGATTAAATCCCCGCCATATTCTTATAAGTTCTTATGCCATTCATATCGGTATACCTGAGCACGTAGCTTAGCGAATGTTCCAAAAAGTCTGGTGAATACCCTGTTAGCAGAGCAATAAAAACCTGCTTGAGTTCATCATGGTATTTTTCGTTTATGCGGGTATGAATAAATGCTTCTGCTACGCAAGAAAAGGCGATGCGCTGCTCGTTATAATCCCAAGTTTTTAAATTTATTTTGCAATAATCTAGCAATTGGGATACTCCATTTAACAGCTCATGTTTATTGTTTTTAAGCTTTAAATAAAATAATTTATAGGCCAAATACCTCATCTTAGGATATATATACAGCAAATTCAGGGTTGAGGTTGATAAATCGTAATATTCGTATAAAGGCTTGCAGTACTTTAACGCTTGCGTATAATTGCTTTTAATGAAGTAGTACCTTAGTAGGATACAATTACCGAAAATATAATCTTCCAGTTGCTTTCCACCTAATTCGGGGTTGGTGTTTTTTAAATAGTATTCATAGCCTTTTGCATATCCATTAATTTTAAAATCGGGATCCGTACACCTTTCAAAAAAGCCTTCCCTTACCGCTTTCACATGGCTAAACTCTTTAAAAAATTTAAGGTTCGAGTTTTTATTGGTAAATAAAGAAATATAAAGTTCAAATCCCAAAAGGAGTTGGGCATCAATATCTAAATTGTTAAGCTGGTCGGTGTATTCATGCAGTGGCTTTAGTTGGTTTTGGTGAACACAAATGTTGATTAAACTTTTAATCGGTTTTTCTTTAATAGGAAGTTGCCCAAATGAAAACGCAAACTCTTGCTTGTTCTTGGTCCATTTTTCAAAATCATCAAAATCCTTTTTGCTGCAAAAAACGGCAAATTTATCAAGTGTATGCAAGTAAAATTTGTGGTCGTTTTCGGGCTGATTTAAAAACCTTAAAATGGTAGACTCTGATACACTATCAATGCCCATGCGTTTCATTAAAAGGGCAAGGTATCCTGCATCAGACTTTGTTCTGATGGGAAAGGAGGCCATTTTAAGCACTTCTTTTTTTA
>CALPIR020000012.1 GCA_943323675.2 Chitinophaga pinensis
AGCTTTACCTTTATCTCTTAATAAATCAATGGTTGATTTTCCTTGAATGTCTATTAAACTAAAGGTTAAGATCATATTTTCTGTTAAATTAAATTCTATTTGTGCATATTCTTGAGCAGGTACAGGATATAAATTAACTTGTTGTGCTGTTTCTTTGGTGTTTTGTTTCACACCTAATCTTACATCATTACTTTTAACGCGTGAAACCCATGTATTATGACCACCTGAAGCAACTCCATAAGAGTTTGTAATAATACATTCGCCAAGTTTATTATACACAGGTTGAATACCTGTATAATCACCCCAACGTTCAATGGTGTCTTGTAAAACATTTATGTTTCCATCTCCTTTGCGTAAATGCACAGGAGCAGATAATTCGCCATTCCAATCAGCATATATTGCGCTATTTCCCGGGAATTTACTTCTCGATACATGCGAAAAGGTAATCATCATACTTTGGTCTGCGCCAAATCCACCTCCTGCATATGCAATACTTGGATAGGCAATATCCATACTGTCATAGCTTATAATTTTACCTTTTACAGTAGGGTTAGCTTTATCTTGCAAATCAATTTTTCCGTAATAAACCGAAGGTGCAAATAGAGTAGGGTCTATTGTGTTACCAACATAATGAATTACTCCTCCATGATGTGTTGCGCTTAATACACGTGCATCGTTCGTTTGTAAATATTGTCCGCTTGGTTGTGGGGCATTGGGTTGTAATCCGTATGCCACATCGGTTTTTAAAACTTTAAGTGTAAGTGTAGGATTGCCATTTAAGTTGTTGGTGATTTCATGTAAAAACACAGTATCGTTTTGTAATGCACTTGGGCGAACAGAAACAAAGTAATGCCCTGGTCCGTAATACTCGTTACTGCCTTTAACAGGGCAAATACTCCAAATGGATTTATTATTGTATTTAATATCGTAGTATATTTTTTTACGCAAAGTATCACCTGCAAAACCATCGTCTTTATTTACCTGCCATATTAACGATTCAATAAAACCTTCTTGCCACGAAGAGTTGTCGCGTAATCGATTTACAGTAATAAAAAGTTCGTTGTTTGATAATGATATAATCGGGTAATCACTCCAAGAGCTATCGCCAAAAGTATTACCAGGTATGGCATAAAAATTCCATTCTTTAGTAGGGTCGTTTGTTCTACTAAATCCAGTTATTATTCTCGTATCGGCTGAAGTTGTTCCTTGTAAAAACACCACAATAAAACGATCTGCAATGGGGTCGTAAATAGCGCGAGGATCATATGTTCTGTTTAACGTACCTAAAGCCTTACCAAAGTTAGATAACGACTTACTTAATAAAAACCTACCTGTATCATTATACATTACAAAGTTTGTATTTACCACACTAATAATATGTCCGTTATTACCTATGCATACATCATTATCATTGGGTGTACCGTTTGTACCATTACCAATAAAACCTCTTAACATGGTAGGCGATGGGGCAGCGGCTTTGTATTGATTTTTATTTGCAACAGGAGTGAATGATTTACGCTGTTCGTCCAACAATAATTTTTGGTACTTTGTTGATGATAATGGAACTGGAGCACTACCTTTAATTAAAATTAATTTTGGATCATAATCAGCAGTTTCATCGCTCATACTTACCATTGCTGCTAAAGGAGAATTGTGGTTTACTGTTTTATAAGTAAGTTCTTGTGCGTTTGTGGCAATTAAATAAAATAATGCTATAGTACTTAGTATAACTTTTTTCATGCAGGTATATTAATACTGCAATATACAAAACCTCTGGTAATTATCTTGTTTACAAAACCCTAAGCTTAAAGTGTTCTGTAGCTTGTTGGGTTCTAAAATACACCAAGCCAATGTAAAATAAATCTACCGTCACGGTAACTTTAGGGTGGTGTTTAATTTCCTCCCATGCTTTTGTCATGCCTGGGCTCCAGTATATGTCGTCAAATATTAAAACACTCTCCTCATTTACTTTACTCAGTAAATTATTAAAGTAATTAATGGTGGCCTCGTAAGTGTGGTTGCCATCAATAAAAGCGAAATCAACAGTTGGCAATTGAGCCAAAGTTTCGGGTAATAAATTATCAAAATTACCTAAACGTAATATTATTTGTTGGTGTGTATTTGATTTTAGAAAGTGTTGTTGAGCAACTTCAGCAATTTGTTCTGCACCTTCCATGGTAATGAGTTTGGCTTGTTTAGGTAAGCCTTTTGCAATACACATGCTGGTAAAACCTAATGAAGTTCCCAATTCTATACAGTTATGGTATTTATATTTATTTACTATGCGGTAAATAATATGCGCCAACCTAGATGGTTTGGCATGTGTTGTTGCAAAGTATGAAACGCTTTGGGTACGTTTTGTTTGCAAAT
Organism: Chitinophaga pinensis; assembly: GCA_943323675.2. GTDB lineage: Bacteria > Bacteroidota > Bacteroidia > UKL13-3 > UKL13-3 > UBA6183. Next base: position 2,371 of record CALPIR020000012.1, read on the forward strand.
GCCCCAAAGCTCCAAAATCTTCTTGGGTAATTTGGGTATTGTTCTGTTTTGCTTCTTGTCTTAAAACTTCAATTGGCAAAAGCTCTGCGGGTGTATTTTGTCTGGCTATACAGCTGTTATATAGCTCAAATACAAAAGGAGAGTGCAACACATCAATACGTGTTGCACTCCAATAATGTTTAATAAAATGTACAATAAAATGCCAGTTCACCATGAACTAGTTTTGAGGATTTTGTTTTAAAAACTCACGAATGGTTTTTAATTTATCTTCTAACTGTTGGATTTGGCGATGTGCTCCTTTTATCTTGTCAGTGATTTGAACCACCATGGGGTTGTCGCTACTTGCTTTTGCAAAAAAGCCAAGGTTATTTTCCCAGGTATCAATGTCATTGCGCAATCCTTTTATTTTATCTAATACAAACTTCTCTTCGCGTTTAATTTTTTGTGCTCCATTAGGTGCATTAACCATAGCTTCTAAATGACCTTTATCTTTCATGTCTCTTAGCTCTTGGTTGGCTTGGCGAAACTTTCCAAACACTTTATCATTTAGTTCTTGATATTGTTTGTTTATGCGTTCTTTTTCGCCCATTGGCACAAATCCAGTATTGTTCCAGCTATCTTGAACTGCCTTTAAATCCGCCAATATGTTTGCACCTTCTTCACGGGTAAGTAATTCCTCTAATTTAGCAACTAATTCTTTCTTAGTTTCTAAATTTTGTTTTTGCTCTTCAATTTGCGAAGCATAGTGTTGCGCTTTTTTCTCGAAGAAACTATCGCAAGCTGTCCTAAAACGCTTCCAAATTACATCAGAAATTTTTTCAGGCACAGGGCCACTTTTCTTCCATTGTTCTTGCATGCGCTTTAGCTCATCGGTTTGTTTATTCCAATCCAAAGGCATTGCTGCAATGGCTTCCGCTTTTTCGCAAAGTTCGTTCTTAACTTTTAAGTTGGTATCACGCTCAGCTTGTAGGGTTTTAAAGAATACATTTTTATTGCTAAAAAACTGATTACGTGCTGCTCTAAACTCATTCCAAATTTCATCGCTAACTTTTAAAGGTACTTGGCCAATTTTACGCCAATCGTCCATTAGTTGGTTAACAACTGTTGTATTCTCCATCCACTCTTTTATGCGTGTGCTGTTAAAGTTCGAAAACTGAAGTGCTTTAGCTAACAATTCTTTTTTAGCCACTAAATTATCTTCACGTTTGCGCTCACGATCAGCTTGTAATGCCTTAATCATTTCAAATACCTTATCGCACTCGGCTTTAAATCTATTCCAAATGTCATCGTTACTTTCTTTTGGCACAGGTCCAATGGTGCGCCATTCTTCTTGAAACTTTTTAAGCAAAATCAATGCTTTATTGATGTTGGTTTCAAGCGCTAATTCAGTAACTCGTTTAGTTAGGTCAATCTTTTGATCTAAGTTTTTTCTGCGGTCAAGTTCTTTTAACTCGTTGTTAATAGAAAGTCTGTCGTAGTATCTATCTAGCAACAAGCGATAACTTTCCCATAAACGTTCTATATGCTCTTTAGGAACATTTTTTACTTGTTTCCACTCACTTTGTAAATCTTTTAAACGCTTGAAACTTTCAGGTGTTTCCTCCTCTTCAAGCAATTTTTGTATCTCTTTAAGTAAATTTTCTTTTTTACCTAAGTTGCTTTGGCGTTCAGCTTCTTGTTTTGCAAGTTCTGCTGCACGCTTGTCTTTTAATTCTTTATATGCATGGTAAAACGTTTCACGTGTTCCATCAGTTTTATAACTAAAATCATCTTTGTTTCCACCTGCTTCCACAAAAGCATTTAGTGCCAAAGTGCGTTCGTCTGCAAGTAATTGTTCAAAAATGGGCTTAATCACTTTAAAAATGTGTGAAGCTTCGGTTAAGTCTTTTTCCTTAACAATGTTTTGCGCCAATTCAACCAATTCTTGTTTGGTTAATTGTGCATAGTTTTGTTCTTCGGCCTGCATTTCTGCTACAGCTTCTAAATCTTTGTCGCCATGAGTTACGTCTGCTGTTTCAACGTTTTCAGCAGCCAATGCATTCATTTCCGCCTCAGTTGGCTGCACTGTTGGCGTGGTCGGGGTAGTTTCAACCAAATTGGTTGTTTCCAAGTTGTTCATTTCTTCTGTCATTGCCTTAATTTTAAGGGACGTCAAAGGTAAATAAATTACTTTAAATTCTTTACCATTTACAAATACATAAACCTACTACGCTTCAAAAAGTTAACTTTACGCTGTAAGTTTTTGCAAATGCTTGTTTTTTAGTGCATTTAACTTTGGGTTGATGCATATATGATATAACAAACCTGCTTACAACTTACTTTTGCTACTTAAAATTTAGCTATTGATTTAGAATGCTGTAATTTTGTTGAATCATCAGAAATCTATGCCGGTAAAAATTATTGAATGTCCGCGCGATGCCATGCAAGGTATCCATGAGTTTATACCTACACAAACAAAAATCGACTACATCAACGCGCTTTTAAAAGTTGGGTTTGATACCATTGATTTTGGCAGTTTTGTTTCGCCAAAAGCCATACCTCAATTGCGTGATACGCCCGAAGTTTTAGCAGGATTAAATTTAAGCGAAACCCAATCAAAACTTTTGGCTATTGTAGCAAATTTGCGTGGCGCAAACGATGCTGTTGTGCATGATGCAATCAAGTATATTGGTTTTCCTTTTTCTATTTCCGAAACTTTTCAGCAACGCAACACCAACAGTAGCATTGCACAATCTTTAGATACCGTTAAACAAATGCAAGAATTGTGTACATCAAAAAACAAAGCATTGGTGGTGTATATTTCTATGGGATTTGGTAACCCATATGGCGATGATTGGAACGCAGATATTGCCATGCATTGGGTAAACGAAATGGATAAAATTGGTGTAAAAATTTTATCATTAAGTGATACCATTGGCATCGCCAACCCCGAGAGTATAAGCTATATGTTTAGCCATTTAATTTCTGCATTTAAACATATTGAGTTTGGTGCGCATTTACACACCACACCCGAAACTTGGGAAGAAAAAGTACATGCAGCTTACAGCAGTGGATGTAACCGTTTTGATGGTGCCATAAAAGGTTTTGGTGGTTGCCCAATGGCCGCAGATACCTTAACCGGAAACATGCCAACCGAAAAAATGTTGGAATATTTTAACCGAAACAATATTGATTTAGGATTAGATACCAAACACTTTAACCATGCCATGCTAATGGCAGGGACAGTGTTTCATGAGTATTGATTTTTACATCAACCCAATTAATATTTTAACATTGGTTTGGTTACAAAAAGCAGTGGATAAAACTTGCTTTCTGTTTGCCAAATTAATTTCATCAAAAGGTAAATCCATTAATCTTTTTAATTCCGTTTTCATATTTTGCGCTGTGTTGGCAACGCAACATAAATCGGCCAAGCCGGTGTTCTCTACCATTAAATTATTTACTAATGCCCAGCGCCCTTGGTACAATACATTAATCAATTTTAGTTTTATACCCGTACTTTGAAAAGTAGGTAAAATATTTACCTGCGCATCTTGGGTAAGTTGCGTTATTTTTTCTGTAGAGGCGTGTCTTAACAATTGTATGTGTGGGTTATTTTCTACTGCTTTTTGAAGCGCAGCTGAGGGGTTGTTTCCTGCTATGATAAAAGGAATATTGATGTTGTTAAAGACTTCGTTTACTAAAAAGCGTGCAGCTTCATCATTTTCGCCAACACTTAGTTTACCATGATATAATGCAAATTTCCCTAAACCAATTTTTGTGCTCACCTCTTTATTGGCATGGAAAGCAGGTAATAATTTAATGTTGTTAAATCGCTTGGTTAAATTGGCTTGGTCGTTTGGTGATATGGCCAAAACATGATTTGCATGGTTAAGTATTTCTTCAAATTTGGTAAGCCTATCAGCCTCTTTGGCGAAAAAGTATTTCTTAAAAAAGTTCCCTTCAATTTCTTCAAGTTTTCTGTAGTAATCGTGTTCAATATTGTGCATGCGCACAATTTTTAACCTGTTGGCTAAAAGGGGCTCATTTAAAAAATAACACGAGTGTAATCCTTCAAATAAAATAGGCGCCTTATCTTTTAATAAGTTTTGTAAAAGAGTAGCATCATTTCTGGTTGATACAATATAGGGTAATGCACCTACAAACGGATTAACAAAAGTTCTGCGCGGGTAGTAGTTTACTGTTTTGCAAATTTTAGATAATTCAGCAGAACGTTCGCGACCATATTCAAAAACGTGCAGGTTAATTTCAACACCAGCTTCAAACAATGCTTTAAGTTTGTAGTACACATCAATAACGCCACCATAATTTGGTGGAAACGGATTGTCGAAACTAATTACATGCAATTGTTTACTCATGCACTACGTTGTTGTAAATTGATACGAGCAGTTTTTCTTGTGATTCCCAATGCCATTGTTTGGCGGCTTGTTTACAATTATCAACCAATTTTTGGTAATACAAAACATCAGTTAATAAATGTTCAATGGCTGCTTGTATGTTAACAACGTTATCATCACATAAAACCGCAACTTCATATTGTTTATTCAAGGTTTTATATTCCTCAAAATTGGCACAAACAGCAGGAATTCCGGCCTGCACATAATCAAAAAATTTATTGGCTATGCTATATCTGTAACTTAATCCTTCATCGCTAAGCAAGTTGATGCCTATTTTAGCTTGTAGGGTAATTTCGTGCAATTTATCGGGTGTTACCTTACCAAACATTTTTACCTTATTGCCTAATTGGCGTTTTGCTATTAACGTCACTATTTTTTCTTTTAATAACCCATCACCAACTATCCATAACTCGGCATTTATATGTTGCATGGCCAAAATAGTTTGTTCAATACCACGACCAATATTTAAATCGCCTTGGTAAAGTACAATGTCTATTTTATGTTGATCAGGAATTAGCACTTTTTGGGTAGGCATGTTATACACCACCTCAAATTTTATGTTATACATATTGCTGAAAATCTGAGCCAGTTTAGGCCCTACAGTATAACACCCATCTACTAATGGAATACAAGTTTTAAGCAGTATTTTCCAAATATTTTTGATAAAACTTCGGTTCTGTAATTCGGGTACTTCAGTAAAATATTCGTGGGCATCAAACACCAATTTTTTACTGCGTATTTTTGCAGCTAAAGTACATGGTAAAATGGTATCCGCATCAACTGAACTTATAATGGTACACTTAACAAACAAAAGGTAAATAAACAATTTCAGGTTGTATTCGATATAAAACAATGGTCCGTGCTCAAACCTACATTTAATGCGGTGTTGGGCAAATGGCATTTGGTTTAGTGTAATTGAATTTTGGCGCAACCTGCCCACCAATGTTACCTGATATCCTGCATTTTGCATGGTGGTGCAAATGCGCTGCATCCTTTGGTCGGTAGTTAAATCGTTGGTTACTGTAAATATTATTTGCTGCTGTTCCAAATCAATTGATGTTCGTTATTGTAGCGCAATTTATCATTATCTAACAAGTAACGTATAATGGTGGTTACTTTTTCGGGTTGATATTCTGGAATGGCTTTTACTGCATCTGTAACATGTAAAGGTTTTTGAAGTAAAAGCAATTGTAGTTTTTCTTCAATGGCATCACTTTCTGTAGTTTTTAACTCTCCTTTTTGTTTATCTAAACAAACGTCACATACACCACAATCTTCAGAACCAAATTCATTAAAGTACTCAACAATTAATTTACTGCGGCAGCGGTGCTTGTTGTTGGCATAGTTAATTATGGCCTGTAATTTTTCATGTGCAACCTCTTTGCGTTGGTGTATTAGTGCTGCCCGTAAATCAATTAACTCGGCTGCAACACGTTGGGTAGTAAATGTTATTTGCGGTTTATCTTTTTGTGGTTGATAATCGGCTAAGCCTATTTTAGTTAGTTGTACTAAAAACTGCACTAAGAATTTCACATCCTTACCAATGCGTTTGGCTAGTTGCTGTTCGTTAATTTGCACATAACCATCAAACATCCCGCCATGGCTGCGCAAAAGTATTTTAATCAGTTCGTCATACTTTTCGTTTTCAACCTGAAATTTATACAACTCAGCATGATTTATCGTAAACTTAAACTTAGAGGGTTCGAAAAACGATTCGTTTAATGCAACTAAATCACATTGTTGTAATAATTTTAATGCAGGGTAAACTACTTGTGCATCTAAGTTAAAACGTTGTACAAATTCTGCTAAATCAAAGTCGAAACTTCTGTCAAGTATCGCCCCTACAGGTAAACTATAATAATTACATAATGCCTGATAAACACGTTTAATTTCTTTTTCGGGCGGAAAAGACAACGCCAATTTGTGCTGTGCTGTTTCTTCATCTCCTTCATGGTGAAGCAACACACAATATGCTCTCATGCCATCTCTGCCTGCTCTACCTGCTTCTTGGTAATAACTCTCCAGCGATTCGGGCATTTCGTAATGCACGACAACTCGCACATCAGGTTTATCAATTCCCATTCCAAAAGCATTGGTGCATACAATAATTTTTGTGCGGTTCTCAATCCAATCTTCTTGTTTTTTTGTGCGCACCAAATGCGGTAAACCAGCATGGTAATAATCAGCAGATATTCTATTTTTTCGCAAATACATGGCCAGTTCTTGTGTTTGCCTGCGGTTACGCACATAAACTAAACCACTGCCTTTCACGCGGTTTAATACATGTAACATGCGATCTAGTTTCTGCTCGGTATAATTAACAACGTAACTTAAATTATTTCGTGTAAAACTTTTCGAAAATACATGATGCTTCTTAAATGCTAGTTTATCTTGAATATCACCAATTACTTTTTCTGTTGCAGATGCAGTTAATGCCAACACTGGAACATTTTTAAGCAATTCTCTGGCTTCAGCTATCATTAAATATTCAGGTCTAAAATCGTAACCCCATTGACTGATACAATGTGCTTCATCAATGGCCAATAATGTGCAATTTAAATAAGGCAATCGTTCTCTAAAAGCTTGTGTTTTTAATCTTTCGGGTGATAGGTATAAAAACTTGTAGGCTCCATTTTGTGCGTTCTCTATGGTCAGTAGCTGTTCTCTCATGCTCATGCCACTGTATAATGCAGCAGCTGGTATATCTCGTTTTTGGAGTTGTTCTACTTGGTCTTTCATTAAAGCAATAAGCGGACTAATAACCAAACACAAACCATCTTTAGCCAATGCAGGAACCTGAAAGCAAATAGACTTTCCGCCACCTGTTGGCAACAGCGCAAGCGTATCGTTTCCGGCTAGTGCAGAGTTAATGATGTCCTCTTGCAAAGGCCTAAATTTATCGTAGCCCCAATATTGTTTTAATATTTCGTGAATTGAAAGTTCCATTGTTAAACTATAACACCATCTTTCATCACCAATTTTCTATCAGCCCTATTTGCTAATGCCTCGTTGTGTGTTACAATTACAAAGGTTTGGTTAAACTCTTGTTTTAGCTTAAAAAATAAATCGTGCAATTCTTCAGCGTTTTTCGAATCAAGGTTTCCACTGGGCTCATCGGCAAAAACTACCGCAGGTTTATTTATTAGTGCCCTAGCCACGGCAACACGTTGCTGCTCTCCACCCGAGAGTTGCCCCGGTTTATGGTTTAATCGTTCGCCTAAATTTAAGTAGTTCAAAAGTTCTTTTGCTCTGGCCTCTGTTTCCGTTTTGTTTTTATTGCCAATCCAAGCGGGGAAGCACACATTTTCTAAAGCCGTAAATTCTGGTAATAGTTGATGAAATTGAAAAATAAATCCAATTTTACTGTTTCTGAAAGCTGCTAATTTTTTTGCCGAAAGATGGGTTACATCAATATCATTAATGATTACCTCTCCTGTGTCGGGTTTATCTAATGTGCCTAATATTTGCAAAAGTGTGGTTTTGCCTGCACCACTAGCACCAACAATGGCAACCACTTCTCCTTCGTTAATGGTTAGGTTGGTTCCCTTTAATACTTTTAGTTGGTTGTAAGCCTTGGTAATATTTTTTGCTGTAATCATTTTTTTGCAATAATTTTATAGTAGGCACAATCCTCTTTACGTGCAATAGTTTCTAATACAAATAAGTTATTTACATCAACATCACGTTCTTTTTTTGTTGTTAGGATGTACTTTCCTGGCACTAAATTAATGTCTTCATGGTTTGTAATTGTATTGCTAAAACCCAAGAGCGCGTCTTTTTTGGCATAGCAATTTACAATGAAGGTAACATCTGAGTGAAGAATATAGATACGATCATTTTTATGATCTCCTTGCCTGATTTCTGTTAATATATTGCCCAAAGAAGTGTGCATGCTGGTGTAAACATTGTTTTTAATAATGTATTGATAAGCTGGCAGAAACAATAGGATGAAAAGCACACTGAAAGTTGGTTTATTATTAGTGATAAATAATGCAGCAGCCAAGCCAATAATACAAGCAATGATTGGATATAATGAAGCATCATACCAATATAATTTTGTAGATGATAGACACAATAATGTGCTAATACCAGCCAGGGCAAATAGCATAAATATACCGAGGTTTTTAACCCTGCTTTGTTCACTTTTAATGAGGTAAACAATGGCAATAGGCAAAGCATAAACCCAATTCAATAACCTGTTTTCGGTTACAAAGGCTTTATAGTAATAGTAGAATGGAAGTTTTTCTTCGTTTAAATAGGTTTGTTGTTCAATTCTTCCGCCTAATTCAAATTTCACCACAGCATCAACATATCCAGGTGTAAGTATACCTCTGTACCAGTAATACCCAGGTACCAACAATATAAAAATTATCAACCCCGCATAAAATCCCCAGCTTTTTAAAATAGCAATAAAATGTCGTGTATAAATGGCCCATGCTAGTAACCCAGGTAAAACCAATAACCCTGCAATGCCTTTGGTTAAACAACCTAAACTTAATAATAGGGCAGTGGCAACTAAATACCATTGTGCATTTGGTTGATTTGTTTTTGTTGTGTATGTGTAAAAGGATAACGATTGTGCCAATATTAAAAAGGCCAGTATACTGTCGGTATCACCGCTGCGTGCAATATGTTGGCTAACAAATCCGGTTGAACTTAGTAAAACAAGAGGCAATGCCAATGCGTAAAGTTTGTCTTTTAAAACTTTTAATCCAACAAGGTAAAGTAATAAAGTACTTAATAATGCAAATATGGCTGAAGCCAATCTTACTCCTAATTCATTAAACCCAAACAATTTGATAAATGGTATCATGCACCACAAAGCAAATGGGGGTTTGGTGTTTCCTAAATCAGGCTTGCCTAATAAAAACACTTCCAAATAATGCCCATTCTCCAACATTTCTTGCGCGTTTAATGCATACCACGATTCGTCCCACATGTAAAAGGGTGCGCTATCCAATTTATGGAACAACGAAAAGTAGCTGATTAGCAGCAGCAGTAGCCAATAAAATAAACCGTTTGAGCGATGTATAATGTTCATCAATGGCAATAATAACAATAATAGATTTAACTATGACTGATTCATACAATTTTTAAAATTTCTGATTCTAATTTTAAATGCTATTTTCGCACCAAAATTTCCGAAAATGAACATTCACGAATATCAAGCTAAACAAGTATTAAAATCATTTGGTGTTGCTGTGCAAGAAGGCATAGTGGCTGAAACTGCTGAAGAAGCTCACGCTGCTGCTCTAAAATTAAAGGAGCAATATGGTAGTGATTTTGTAGTTGTTAAGGCTCAAATACACGCAGGTGGCCGTGGTAAAGGAACAATTGTAGGTAAAGACCAACGTGGTGTTGCCGTTGCAAAAAACGCTGATAAGGCAAAAGAAATAGCTGGTAATATTTTAGGTGGTACTTTAGTTACTATTCAAACAGGCCCAAAGGGTAAGTTTGTTAGTAAAGTATTGGTTGCCCAAGATGTATACTATCCCGGAGCAAATGAACCTAAAGAATTTTACATGAGTGTAATGCTTGACCGTTCTCAGTCAAAAAATATTATTGTTTATAGTACTGAAGGTGGTATGGATATCGAGCACGTTGCAGAACATACTCCAGAATTAATTCACAAAGAAACTATTGATCCTAAAGTGGGTTTGCAGGGATTCCAAGCGCGTAAAATTGCGTTTAATCTAGGGTTGTCTGGCGAGTCTCACAAACAAATGGTAAAATTTGTTACCGCATTATACACTGCATATGATAGCAGCGATTCAGCTATGTTTGAAATCAACCCAGTATTAAAAACATCTGATGATAAAATTATTGCAGTTGATGGTAAAGTAAGTTTTGACGATAGCGCATTATACCGTCATCCAGACTATGCAGCCATGCGTGATTTAGCTGAAGAAGATCCAACTGAAGTAGAGGCAGGTAAGCACAACCTAAACTTTGTTAAATTAGACGGTAATGTAGGTTGTATGGTTAACGGTGCAGGTTTAGCAATGGCTACCATGGATATCATAAAATTGTCAGGTGGTGAGCCTGCTAATTTTCTTGATGTTGGGGGAAGTGCAAATGCCACAACTGTTGAGGCAGGTTTCCGTATTATTTTACAAGATCCAAATGTAAAAGCTATTTTGATAAATATTTTTGGTGGAATTGTTCGTTGCGACCGTGTTGCACAAGGTGTTGTTGATGCTTACAAATCAATCGGCAATATTCCTGTGCCAATCATTGTTCGTTTACAAGGAACCAATGCAGAACAAGCCAAAAAATTAATTGATGAATCAGGCTTAAAAGTATACTCAGCTATTGTTTTAAAAGAAGCAGCCGACTTGGTACAAAAAGCGGTGAGTGGTACTATTTAATTCATATTTACGCATTTAAAAATAAAACCTCGGGTATTTCTCGAGGTTTTTTTATATACTTTTTTTACTTGTTCTGCTGATGCATAGAGGGTTAGTTTAATGATTATTAACATAAAGCAAAAAGTTTCGGGTTTATTAGCCTATATTCGTACAATGCAAGTTGCATAATTAAGTACACTAAATAAATAATAATGGGTAGATCACAAGAAACATTCAGTAAAAAAGAAAACGAGAGAAAAAAACAAAAGAAAAGGAAAGACAAAGCCGAGAAGCGCGAAGAGCGTAAATCCAATTCAGATAAAGGAAAATCGTTTGAAGACATGTTAGCTTACGTTGATGAGAACGGTAACCTAACAACTACTCCTCCCGATCCTAAGAAGAAAAAAGTATTTAAAGAGGAAGATATGCAGATAGGTGTTTTTAAACGCGCTGCCGAAGAACCTCAAGATACATTGCGCACTGGCGTTGTTACTTTCTTTAACGAGTCGAAAGGTTTTGGCTTTATTAAAGATTCTGTAAACAACGATAGCGTATTTGTTCACATTAACAGCTTAAAAGAAGCGGTTAAAGAAAATGATAAAGTTACGTTTAACGTAGAAAGTGGTCATAAAGGACTAAACGCGGTTAACGTTATTTTGATAAAATAATACCTTACACATACATTAAATTACAGCCGCGAACCTCGCTGTTGTCCATTCTTCCTAACACTTCAAAAGTTCCGTCAGCAAGCAATCGCCCTAAGTCTTGTGTTTGTATAAACGCACAACTGTCCACGTTTGCCAAGTCAATTACATTTATAATGCCTGCCTTACCGGTTGGCATTATAGTAAACGGATCGTTTAGGTCAGTAATTACAACCTTCATCCAAGGTGCACAAGTAAATATTCCATCCTGCTTAGCGTAAGCTTGAGAAAGTAATTCTGTCATACCATATTCCGAATGAATTTGTTGTACCTGGAATTTTCCCTTTAAAAAATCATGAATTTCAAATCTGGTCTGTTCCTCTCTGCGGCCTTTCATTCCGCCTGTTTCCATTACTACCGTATTTTTCAAGTCTACAGCAAACTGCTCGGCAAAATCAAGTAGCGCAAAAGTTACTCCTAATAAAAAAATCTGTCTTTTCTCTTTTAAAAGGTGCTGTATGGTTTGTGCTAATTTTTCGAAATCATACAAATAAAAACCACTTTCGGGTTGTGTACTTGCATCAATTAGGCCTTGTGCCATATCTATTAAACTACTTCCTTTTCTTTCCAAATAATTAGGCAACAGGCACAAAAAAACATATTGGTTAGGTGGGCCATAAAATTGATGGAATGCTGTTAAGTAACTTTTATTGTAAATTTCAATATCGGCTACAAAATGTTTTGATGGTGTTCCTCCGCTCGTGGTGCTGCTGGTGTATATGGTTTGGGGTTTAAAATTACCGCTTTTAACTTCGTGGTTTTTAAAAAAACTGACAGGCAAAAAACGGAAATCATTTGTACTTTTAATTATGATTTTATCGTTGGTTAATGCAGCATATTGCTCTAAAAGTGGATTATGCTTAAGCTGATAAGAATATAACTGTAAGGCTAATTCATCAAAATGTATTAATTTTGGATCAATAGATTGTTGTATGAAGTCAACTTTGTTAAAAAGCATAGTATTATTTTTATCTGCCATTTTGCTGTATGCCTGCAAAGGTGGTGAAATATATCCTATTATTCCATCAATAGAGTTTGAAAAGAGTTCTTACATCAATAGAGACTCCTCTAGTATGTTGGTTTTTTCTATTAAGTTTAGAGATGGAGATGGGGATATTGGGCTAGAGGAAGGTGATACATTGCCTCCATATAACAACGTTAAAAATCCCCTAACGGGCAAAAACACCAACATTTATTACAACAATTTATATGTAGAGTTTTTGAGAAAAGAAGGGGATTCCTATAATTATGTTATTGCCGATTTTTCGGGTGATACACTTCGTGCTGACGTACGTGTTATGCCTCTGACACCAGAAGGTAAATACAAGGCTATTCGAGGAACAATAGAAGTTACACTTGAGCCAAGTGTACTATTGAATGATGGTGATACTGTTAAATTACGATTTTTACTGATTGACCGGGCATTGCACTTTAGCAATGCCGCGGAATCAGGAGATATTATTATTGTGAGATAATAAACTGAGGTGATGTATTAAAAATCATCATCATCATCTTCTTCATCATCTTCAAAACCAAATCCTTTGTCGTAATCTACGTCCATAGTATCAATGTCAACATCAACATCTTCATCAGCTTCTGTAGTTTCTACATCATCAATAATTTCATCTTCTTCATCCTCGTCATCATCATGCACTTTTTTAGGCGCGATTTTTTTAGGGGCAGACTTTGCTGCTGTTTTAGCTCCTTTTTTTGCCGGAGTGCTTTTAATTGGTGTACTTTTTTTGGGCGTAGTCATCTTAACTTTAAAAAGGTTTGCGGTAACGCAAATTTAATTGTTTTTGTTTATTGTCAAGCAAAGTTTAATAATATTTAAAATGCTTTTCGAGTCGTGAAATAATGAAACCGAATAGTAAAATGCAAAAATGTTTGATAAATTATTTAAAAAAAGATTTCGTTAGCTGCTATAAATGTATTGCAATGGGCATTTACAATATCGGCTACCTTGGGTGAATAACCGCCTCCCATAGCTGCTACTATTGGGATCTTCAGGTTTTTGCAAATTTCAAAAACTACTTCATCTCTTATTTTACAGTCAAATAAAGTGAGGTTAAGTTTTCCAAATTTATCGGTTAATAATACGTCAACCCCACTTAAATAAAACACAAAATCAGGTCGATGTTGGTCTATTATTTTGGGTAAATGTGTTTTTAAAAGTAATAAATAATCAGGTCCGCATATCCCATCAGGTAATTCTATATCTAAATTACTCTTTTCTTTAAAAAATGGATAGTTGTTTTTACCATGCATGCTAAAAGTAAATACATCAGGGTTTTGCTCAAATATTTGTGCTGTGCCATTTCCTTGGTGCACATCTAAATCTACAATTAGTATTCGTTTGCTTAATTGATGATGTAACAAATAATTAGTAGCAATAGCTAAATCGTTTAATAAACAAAATCCTTCTCCTTTATTGGTAAAGGCATGGTGTGTACCACCAGCTACGTTTATTGCAACACCATATTGTTTAGCAAACAGGGCACAATCAATGGTGCCTTGCGCAATACATATTTCGCGTTTTACCAATTCTGGGGTTAACGGAAAACCAATTCTGCGAATGTGACTTGCATCTAATGCACAATTTTTTAATGCCTGCCAATAGTCATAATCGTGGGTAAGTGTTATTATTTCTTCTTGGCACAACTTTGGCTCGAATAGGTTATCTGTAGTTATGATGCCCTGATATAAAAGTTGTTTTGGAATGAGCTCATACTTCAACATAGGAAAACGATGCCCATCGGGAAGTGGATGTTGGTAGATGCTTGCGTATGCTATTTTTAACATGATTTCGTATGCAAATTAAATAGCTTTGATTTATCGATTGGTTTTAATTACTTTTATTTTGTCAAAAATGGGATTTATATATGAAAATACTTGTTGTTAAAGAAAGTAAGTCTAACGAAAAACGTGTTGCACTTACACCTGCCGTTGCTTCCCAATATGTCAAACAAGGTTATGTTTGTTTGGTTGAAAGCAATGCTGGATATGATTCAAATTTTGATGATGATGCCTATAAAAATGCTGGCTGCACAATTGTAAATAAATTGGATGGATTACAGCAGGCTGATATTGTAATTAAAGTTAACGCACCAAGTATAGATGAGGTTGCGGCCATGAAAACAGGAAGTATTCTTATTTCTTATATATATCATTTATTTAATCCTGAATTGATAAAACAATTGGTTGCTGGACAAATAAGTGCATTCAGTATGGATGCAATACCACGTATTTCTAGAGCACAAAGTATGGATGCATTAAGTTCTCAAAATAATTTAGCAGGATATAAAGCTGTTATTTTAGGTGCAGATGTAATGGGCAAAATATTCCCATTGATGATGACCGCAGCTGGTACATTAACGCCATCAAAAATATTGATATTTGGTGCTGGCGTTGCTGGTTTGCAAGCTGTGGCAACAGCCAAACGATTGGGTGCCGTAGTTGAGGTAACTGATGTGCGTCCTGAAACTAAAGAACAAGTAGAATCGCTTGGTGGTAAATTTATTGAAGTAAAAAGTGAAGGGGTGAAAGTAGAAGGTGGATACGCAAAAGAAGTTAGTGCCGATTATTTACAAAAGCAAAAAGAGGCTGTAAATAATAGGTTAACACAGGCTGATTTAGTTATTACTACAGCCCTAGTAGCAGGCAAAAAAGCACCTGTTTTAATTACAGAAGAACAGGTTAAGTTAATGAAATTGGGCAGTGTTATTGTTGATATGGCCGTTGAACAAGGTGGGAATTGTGAACTAAGTGAATTAGACAAAACTGTAGTAAAGCATGGTGTTACTATTGTGGGCCAAAGTAATTTACCAAGCACACTTGCACAAAATGCCAGTGAGCTTTATGCTAAAAACATTTATAATTTACTCATGCATTTATCATCTAAAGATGGCATGAAATGGGAATTTGAAGAAGAAATAACCAAAGGAACATTAATTACCCATCAAGGTAAAATCATTCATCCTTCATTACAAACAGCAGAAGCTTAAACACAAATTAATATGGAAAAAATATTATCTATTTTTACAGAAAACATGGAACTCATCTACCTTATCATCCTGATGATTTTTGTGGGAATTGAAATCATAGGCCATGTGCCTTCAGTTCTACACACACCGTTAATGAGTGGGGCTAACGCCATACATGGCGTTGTTATTATCGGATCTATCATTGTAATGGGACAAGCTGATCATGTGCTGTCTTTATCACTTGGTTTTTTAGCAGTTGTACTTGGAACACTTAATGTTGTTGGTGGTTTTGTTGTTACCGATAGAATGCTGGAAATGTTTAAGAAGAGAAAATAACGAGGGAAATTCGAAATTAAAAACTCTCAACTGCGTTTCAAAAGGGGGAGATTGGGAACTTGAATTGATTGTAAGGTAAATAATGAATAATGAATGTTGAATTTCGAATGTCGAAGTTGAATGTTACTATTCAAAACTGAGTAATTACTTCCTAATAAAAGTATAATATGGAGTCATCAAAAAAGTATAACCTAGAGGAACGTTTGATTGATTTTTCAATATTGATATTAGATGTAATTGAGCAATTACCTAATGATAAAATTGGAAATCACTTGGGTGGACAATTACTGAGAAGTGGGACATCTCCCGCTTTAAACTACGGAGAGGCGCAAAGTGCAGAGTCTCGAAACGATTTTATTCATAAGATGAAAATATGTTTAAAGGAGTTGAGGGAAACGGGTATTTGTTTGAATATTATTATTAGAAAACCAGTTATGAAAAATTTAGTCCTAGCAGAAAAAGCATTTGCCGAATCAAACGAGTTGGCTGCAATTTTTAATAAAAGTATTGATACCGCAAGTAAAAACAAAGAAAGAAAGTAATGCAAAAACTTCATCATTTATTATTCAAAATTCGATATTCATAATTTAAATACTCATGCAAGCACACATATTACAAATTAGTTACCTAATCGCATCGGTAACATTTATATTAGGACTAAAATTTTTGGGTAATCCGGCAACTGCGCGAAAGGGAAATTTAATAGCAGCATTTGGTATGGGGTTGGCCATTTTTACAACCATATTTTTATATACAGATTCAGCTGGAAATCACCTAAGAAACTTACCGTTTATTTTTGCAGGTTTATTAGTGGGCACAATTGTAGGTTGGCTAGCAGCTAAAAAGGTTCAAATGACAGCCATGCCCGAAATGGTGAGTTTGTTTAATGGAATGGGTGGAGCCTGTGCCATGCTTATTTCCATTATAGAATTTCAACACATTACGCAAAGCGTAAATCAAATAACCGTTCCATTAGGTGAGTTAGCCACTATTATTATTGGAATGATAATTGGTTCTGTTTCTTTTGCTGGAAGTATAATTGCTTGGGGTAAATTAAGCGGTAAAGTAAAAGATAAGTCATTCGGCTTTCAGCAATTTATTAATATCGGTCTGCTAGCGGTAATTTTGGTTTTAGCGGCATTGGCTGTTATCAATACTGATGCACAAATGTTTTATGCAGTATTGGTCTTGTCATTGGTGTATGGTATTTTGTTTGTGTTGCCAATTGGTGGTGCAGATATGCCTGTGGTAATTTCTTTACTTAATTCATTTACCGGAGTAGCAGCAGCCTGTGGTGGTTTCTTATATGATAATAAAGTCATGTTGGTAGGAGGTATTTTAGTGGGAAGCGCAGGTACCTTATTAACTGTGGTAATGTGTAAAGCCATGAACCGTTCTTTGTTAAATGTATTGATTGGTAACTTTGGTGGTGGATCTACTGGAGCTGCAGCTCCATCGGCAAGTTTTGAAGGTACTATTAAAGAGGTAACAGCAAGTGATGCCGCTATATTAATGAAATATGCTAAAAAAGTAATTATTGTGCCGGGTTATGGTTTAGCTGTAGCACAAGCACAACATGTTGTGCACGAGTTGGAAGAACTTCTTGAAAAAGAAGGTGTGGAGGTGAAGTATGCTATTCATCCTGTGGCTGGGCGTATGCCAGGTCATATGAATGTTTTGTTGGCAGAGAGTAATGTGAGTTATGATAAATTAGTAGAAATGGAGGAGATTAATCCAGAGTTTACAACTACAGATGTGGTATTGGTTGTTGGGGCTAATGATGTGGTTAATCCTGCTGCTAAAACAGATCCAAACTCGCCCATTTATGGCATGCCAATTTTAGATGTAGAAAACGCAACCAATGTTATTGTAAATAAACGAAGCATGAAAGCTGGCTATGCTGGCATTGAAAATGAACTTTTCTATAAACCTAAAACCAGTATGCTCTTTGGCGATGCGAAGAAAGCATTAACGCAATTGGTGAGTGAGATAAAAAACTTGGGGTAATGAATATTGATTTTTTAAAAGCACCACTTAAGGTTTACTTTGAGTGGTGCTTTTTTGTGTAAAAAGTTATCTCGACTAAATGAATATAAAATGTGCTTAAAGATTATTTACAATAAAATAATAAGTAACAAAAGAATGATGATGATTGCCCCTACGGAAATATACACTCCGCCATCTGCTATTTTTTTAATTGCTTTTACTTCTTTTCTTAATGCTTTCTTTTCAGCAGCGGTTAATTCCGATTTATCCATGTCTTGAATCTCATTCAATCTTAATTGCAGAATCTGGACTTGCTCCGCCTGAGTTGTGGTAACCTTAGGTTTTGGGACAACCTCTGCATTCAATAGAGTTGGTATAACAGATAGCATCAAGAGGGTTACAAAGATGTTTTTTATTTTTTTTAAGGATTTCATTAGTTATGTGATTAATTGTGATAGATTTCACGAAGTAAAGATTAACCCCAAATCATTGCTATGTGTTACATATTTTAATAAATGAGTTACGTTAATCACACCTTTAAGTCTTAATTTATAAATTGAATTAATCTTGTCCCTCAGATATATTAAGTAGATTTAATAAACTTAATAGGGATTAAAAAATCGAAAAGAATTTCGTCTCTTTTTTGAGAAATACATCAAAGAAAATATGTTTGTTATAACAAATTAATTCTTCCTATGAGAATATTAATGCCTATATTTTTTGCAGCTACGTTCTTTTTTTCAACCCAACTGTTTGCGCAAGACACCCTTATTTTTAAAAGCAATTTGGGTGCAGGCCTAATCACCAACCGCGTTGGTAAATCACTCAATTTTCGTTATCTCATAAAGTCAAGTGCCGAAATTCCAGATGCAAAAAGATTTTTCAGAAAAGCACGTTTTAATAATGTGGTAGCCACCTTATTTGCATTTCCTGGCGGTTTTATATTAGGTTATCCGTTGGGATTATCTCTATCTGGCCAAAAATTAAACACTGATTTGTTAATGATTGGTGGTGGTTTAATTCTAGTTAGTGTACCATTTAATATCCTGCGTAATAAAAATATGCGCAGGGGGGTAGATGCTTACAACCGTGGCGTATATAGGGGCGAATAGTTACTTACCGTATCGAATGGTATATTTAATCATGTTATTGCTTCGTTGGCTATTTCTGAATG